>JBARKF010000070.1:0-36807 GCA_049800655.1 Candidatus Cybelea sp. | reverse complement strand
CGCGAAAACCGTGCCGCATCCTTTACCGAGGACGTTGGCGCAGGCGAGGTTCCCACCGAGCGTGGTCGTACCATAGAGCGTACCGCTGAGGTCGGCGATCAGACGGCCGCCCGGATTCGCACCGTCTTTGCCGCCTTTGAAGCTGTAAAGGACGCTCTCGGCGTAACCGGAGCCTTTTGGCGTCAACTTGTACACGGTGCCGTCGTCGTGTGTCCCGCCGTACACCGTCGTTCCATAGAGCGCGCCGTCGGCGTCGGCTATCAGACTGTCCCCAGGTAATGCGCCATCCTGGTGGTGGCCGCGAAAACGGTACAGCACCACTTCTCTGGACGCCGCCGGCCTCGTCTGCCTCATTGAGACGGAGGTTGAGGATGCTCTCGCTGCGCTCGTCTTGCATACTGCGGCCATTACGCGCGACAGAACGATCGGTAAGGCTGCCCGCGGCGCCGGCACGCCGCAGCCAAACAGTTGCGCCACCGATGAAGCGCCGCGTTCTAAGCCCGGCAATCCGCCGCTATTGCAACCCGCAATGAGGCTCGGCGCCGGCAAAACGCAAGCCAATGCGAAGCTCCAGGGTTTGCGGGCGCTCATAGCGCCCCAATTGTACCCACCGCAGCCCTGCCGTGAACGCCCGCGGTTAAAGGCGCGCGCTATCGGTTACAAAAGCCGAATCGTTCAGAAGTTGATGAAATTCGCCGCCGTGCAAGGCGTCGTTTGAAACGCGTACTGGAGTCCCAGAGGGCTCGATGTCGCTGCGGCGCCGTTATTCGGTGCCGTCAGGCCGGCGGTATGTGACGGCGCCATCGAAAAAAGCTTCTCGGAGTTTTTGTCGACGAGCGATCCGATCGTGACGTCCGGCTGTTCCATCGGCGAGGCCGACGGGCCGGCAAACCGGTTATTCAAAAGGCAGGCCGGCTGTAACCACGCGGGCTGATACCACAGATAGCCGGGATTTTGAGCCGGAAGCCATTCGCGGCGTTGCGCGGCGGGTCGCCAACTCATCTCGGGCGACCATTTGATCGCGGGAGCCTCGCGCGACTCGGGAAGCGGCCTCGGTTGCACGTCCACGCCGAACGGAACTCGGAAGTGATTCGGCTCGGACCGCTCGCGTGATGGCGAAACCATTACTGGCGCCGGCATAGGCGCCGGACGAAAGACCGGCATCCCTCCCGGAGGCGCGGCGAGCGTGACGGCCGGCTGCAGCAACGTTAGTGCGACAACGCCGGCGAAAGCCAAAGAGCGGGTCACACCTGCAGATTTCGAGGCGCCTTCCACTATTCCCGGAATCGGCAACAGATATTTCAGCGGCTTCGGTGCCCAAAGCTTGCTTGGCTGCACCGCATAGGAACCTTATGTTATCGCGAGTTGGCTCCCTGGGCGGCGTCGAACGGGAACGGGCTCGACGTGCTTGCTGGCCTGGCTGACGAACCACATGCAAAGAAGCGTCAACAGCGCTGCATCGTCGAGCGCACCGAGAACCGGAATGTCGCTAAAGAGGTCGACGGGCGAAATCACCATCAGCGCGATTGCGGCCACGATCAATTTTAGCGCCAATGGAACGCGTCGGTCGCGCAGCAGCGGCACGGTGCGAAAGATCGCGGTCTTCGCGGCAAAAAGCAAGCGTATGAGTTTCATCGCGACGAACTACTCTACGGCGCGTCTGGAGTTTCGCGGACGGCGCCGTTTGTCACGCAGGCGGGCGGCACTTTGCATTGAAACGACTTCCCATGAGTCAACGCAGCATCGCGATCGTTGCTTTTGTTGCATTGCTGGGTGCGAGCCCCGCGCCTTCCGCGCCTACCCCGGCGCCTCGAATCGACATCACCAAGGTCACTTGCGGCGATCTCATTAAATCATCGCCGCTCGACCGCTCGGCCGTGGTGATGTTCTACTGGGGTTACGCGGCGGAGAAGGCCGGCGTCAGCAGCTTTAGGACCGGCATCCTGGAAACGGCCACACGGCATCTGATGAACATCTGCCTGAAAAATCCGTCCGAAACGATAGTGAGGGCGATGGACGGCGTCGACGTCAAGGCATTTTGACCATGATGAGGCGCGTTGGAACGGCGACGTTCCTACTGGCGATTTTCGCGGCCGCCACGGCATTCGCGGCGGCGCAATCCTCGAATCAGTACAATCGCTGCGTAGCTTGGGCGCAGGAGCAGTCCGGATATTACGGTGCTGCACCAAACCCGGCACAAAATGCGCCGCTTCGGGGCGCGGCTGCGGGTGCGGCCGGCGGCGCCTTTCTCGGCGGCGTTACCGGCGGCAACGCCGGTACGGGAGCCGCAATCGGGGCCGCGTTTGGCGCGATTGCCGGTGGGGTCCGAAGGCGCGAAACTCAGGCAGCTCAACAGAACAGAGAGAACGCCTTTTACAACGCCTTCAACGCCTGTATGAACCGGCCGCCACAGTAAGGAGCCGCGCGACTCCCAAATGCGGGGGTGACACCTAAGCACTAAGCTTCACGGCACGTAAGTCGGCGACGAACTTCTCCATTTCAACGTGGCGCGACGCCGAATCGGGTGCGCGCAGAATGGCGGAGGGATGAATCGTGGCGAGCAGCGGGGGCGACCGTTCGATCGCGATCACGCGGCCACGGTTCGCGAGCAATCGAAAACCGGACCCGAGGAAGGCCTGCGCGGCGGTCGCTCCGAGCGCGACGATCAGATCCGGGCGTACTACCTCGATCTCGGCATCCAGCCAAGGTTTGCACGCGCGGATCTCGATAGCTTTGGGCTTGTCGTGGATTCGGCGCTTCCCGCGTAGTATGAACTTAAAATGCTTGACCACGTTGGTTACGTAGGCATCGTCAGGCGAAATTCCGGCTCGCTCCATCGCTTCGTGCAAGATGCGTCCCGCCGGCCCAACAAACGGATGGCCGTCACGGTCCTCGCTGTCTCCCGGCTGCTCGCCGACGAGCATGAACCGCGCACGCGCGCGCCCTTCGCCAAAAACCGTCTGCGTGGCGTGCTTGTAGAGATCGCAGGCTTGGCATCCCGCGGCGGCCGCGCGCAGACTGCGCAACGATAGCCGCGCGGGGAGGTATGTTGCCGCCGACACTATCCGGGACTACTCCGGCTCTAGGACGACGCCGTCGCGACGCTGCACCTGAATCGGCTCACGTTGCTGGGAAATTATTTCAATCATGGAGCGTCTTATCCCCGCGCCGGCTAACACGGAAACGGCGCCGGCGTGAGATGGCCGCCGTATTGGGTAGATGGCAAGCATGAGTAAGGCTGTCAATGCCACAAACTACGATATGATTCCGGCCTTCGTGCCAAAGGGAAAAGATCTCGTCTTCGCTGTGATCGAAACGCCTGCCGGCATCCGTCACAAATTCGCGTTCGAGCCGAAGTTTGGGATCATGCGCCTAAAGATGACGTTGGCCGAAGGCTTAATGTGGCCGTACGATTACGGTTTCATTCCTCAGACGCTTGCGGACGACGGTGATCCGGTCGACGTGCTCGTCCTTAACGACGCGCCCACCTTTTCCGGCTGCCTCTTAGACGTGCGCGTCGTCGGCGGCATTTTGCTGAAGAAGAACGGCGTGAAGAATAACCGCCTCGTCGCGTGCCCGCGTCGACGCAGGGGCGTCGCCCTGCGGACCGATGAGTTCGACGACATCGGCGATCTTCCGAAAGAAATGCTCCAAGGCATCGAACACTTTCTCATCGAGTATTCGGAAGAGGAAGGGAATAAGATAACCTTTGAGGGTCAATGTTCCCGGAAGGACGCTTACAAAATCATCGAGCAAGTACATAAAGCGTTCAAAAAGAGACGGCCCTAACGGTTGCTGTTAAGGATCGTCAAGACGGATGGGATAACCCCCCCCGTAGGAGCCGAGCGCGAGCGACGTTCCCATGAAATTCACAGCCTCGCTCGAGTACATGGTCTGATCTCTGGCGGCGCGATTGTTATCCGCATAGCGGTGCTCGGGCGCGTCTGTGACCGCGCGGCGCATCGCCGTCGACAGCGGCATCATCGAGATAAATTCGTTGCGAATTCACAGGTCGCTCACAGTGTGTTGTTCTACTATTTGCTTGTGCGAAGCTCCAACGCACACTCCGAGAAGTAGCAACGGGAAACTGGCGGTCTGAGTATCACTCGGGCCGCCTCTGTTTTGTAGCAGGCATTTGCCGACGATGGAAAGCCGTGCCGGAACTGTAGACCAGCCGAAGGCGGCGGTCGAACGCAGCAACGATGAACTAAAGCGATGGCCGGAGTCCCGCGGTATCGGATCACGTGCCGTGTAATAGATTCCCGCTTGCCAAAACCGCGTCGTTCCTGCAAACGAGAAAAGCACTAAAACGTTATCCCAATGCCGCGCGGCGTGTGGCTGTCGCTGCCGCTGGCGAGCGCTTCGGCGCTCGAGCGAAGGGCTCGATTTCAAGCTCTGATTGAAGAGACCCGCATCTTTTCGCGACGCCGATTCGTCTTCATGAGAGTCTACCAAATCGCTTGAAGGAGACCTTAAAGGATGACCGGCCCCAAAATGAAGACTCCCCCGATCGTGTCGCCGCAAGACTGGGAAGCTGCGCGACAACAGCTGCTCGTGAAGGAGAAGGCGCTAACTCACGCCCGTGATGCGATGGCGGCCGAGCGCCGGCGCATGCCGTGGGTTGCCGTCGAGAAGAAATACGAATTCGATGGCCCCGAAGGCAGGGTCAGCTTGCGCGACTTGTTCGGCGGGCGCCGCCAGTTGATCGTCTACCGCGCGTTCTTCGAACCCGGCGTCTACGGCTGGCCTGAGCACGCCTGCCGGGGTTGCTCCATGATGGCCGATCAAGTCGCACACCTGGCGCATCTCAACGCTCGCGACACGACGCTCGTATTCGTTTCGCGCGCCGGGCAGGCGGACATCGAGCGTCTGAAGGCCCGGATGGGCTGGCAGATGCCCTGGTACACGATTACCGATGGCTTCGATGCCGACTTCGGTGTCGATGAGTGGCACGGCACGAACGCATTCTACCGCGATGGCGACCGCGTCTTGCGTACCTATTTCGTGGACAACCGCGGCGACGAGGCGATGGGAAGCACTTGGAGCTATCTCGACGTTACCGCGCTCGGACGCCAGGAAGACTGGGAGGACTCGCCGGAAGGCTATCCTCAAACCCCACCCTACACGTGGTGGAACTGGCACGACGCATACACCGGTGGTCCGCCGGACGCGAAATGGAGTGAGGTCGTAGCGGCCGCACAGGAGTGGCCTGAACCTCAGCCATCAACGGGCGGAGTGACGTGATTCTCATCGCCCACATCATGGGGTTGCCGGTCGAGGAGCTCTTGACACCGGCGGCGAGCGGGATTACCGTCACGATGCTGCTGGGCCTCGCCTCGGTCGCGTCGGGTCTGCGACGCCAGCAGAGAAGGACAGCAGACGATGCTCGACGAGATGCATGCCGTTTTGCCCGCGATGATGGAAGCGCGCAACCGCTTCATGCAGCTCGTCGACGAACTTCGTCCGGAACTCCATCGTTATTGCGCGCGCATGACCGGTTCGGTTTTCGACGGTGAGGACGTCCTCCAAGACACCTTAGCAAAGGCCTATTACGCTCTGGGTCAGATGCTGGAGCCACCAAACTTGAAACCCTGGCTCTTCCGCATCGCGCACAACACCGCGATGGATTTCCTCAAACGGAGCGAGCGGAAAAACGTGGATCTCGTTCCCGACGTGCCGGAGCGCGCCGAGCCCGAAGAGCGCGGCGTCGATCCGGCACTTGTGGAAACCGCGCTCACGGTTTTCGTCGAACTGCCGCCGGTGCAGCGCAGCGCGATCATCCTTAAGGACGTCCTTGGGCAGCCGCTCGACGAGGTGGCCGCCACGATGGGAACCACGGTCGGAGCCGTTAAAGCCGCCCTATCGCGGGGGCGCCGCAATATCGCGCGCACGTCGCACGAGGGTAGAACGCCACCGGTACCTCCGCCATCCGCGGAGCAGCAAGCGATGCTGCGGCGCTATGTGGATCTCTTCAACGATCGCAACTGGGACGGACTACGCGCGCTGCTTGGCGAGGAATCGCGGCTCGATCTCGTCTCTCGAGCACAGCGGCGTGTCGAAGACGCGCGGTACTACGATCGTTATGCCGAGCTCCTCAAGACCGAAGACATCCGGGCCGAGGCGGGCTTTGTCGACGGCGTTCCTGCCATTGCGATGTTCAGCCCGGCATCGAACGCATCGCCGGCGTACTTCGTCCTGCTGGAGTCGAGCGGCGGCCGAATCTCGCTCATTCGCGATTTCCGCTACATTCGTTATATTGCGGCGGATGCGCGGTTTTCAAAGGCGGTCTAAAGCCGCTACGCTCTAAGCCGTCAGCGCAACGGGTTTTTCAGCGATACGGACCAGCGCCGTCGTAAGGCCGGCACTCGGCTCGCACCGATGCAAGAGAAAGCCTCCGGGATCCCACGAAAGCCCGCGCGTGCGTACCGTGCCACCTCTGCGCCAGCGGCTGGTGGACGTGTCCGCAAATAATACACCGTATCCGCGGGTGCGTGCGTATGATTCTTTCGATTTCCTCTCGGCCTCGCGATAATGCTGTCGGGTGCCGGCCGCAATCGGTCGATCGCGGCAAGCACCCGGTGCAGCGGCTGCGCGACGTGCGGAATGTGATGCAAAATGTGGCCGCGCCGCTTGATGTGCATGTCGCTGATCTGGGCGACGATCACGCCTCTCAGCATACCGGGCGGACATTATCGCCTCGTTAAGGGTCGAGAGCCTTCATATTCTCTTTCATGCGTGATTTCCGTTACATTCCGTAGGGCGTAGTTGATGATCAACCTCGGGGTTGCATCTCGCCGAGCTGAGCGCGTATGGCTTTTCTGTTTTCATTTAAAAAGCGCGCGATGATTCGCAGTTCCGTCAAGGAATAGCGATTGAGGATCTCCGTCGAGCGCGCGACGATGCCCTCGAAAAAGGGCCAGACTCGCTCCACGGATCGCTTTGTCGGCGCCACGACACTCGGCGCCGATCGTTCGGATCGACGATCAATAAGGCACACTGGGTTCGCGCCGCGCTCGTCTCGGGTTATGGCCTCTGCCTCCTCGCGGCGCTCGCGTTGCGCCTGAGTGGAGCCTAAGCACAGGGTCATGCGCGGTTGCATGGTAAGATAACGCCATGCAGGACCCTCGTAGCCCTGTGACCTTTCTGTTTTCGGACATCGAGGGCAGCACCGAACGCTGGGAGCGAGATCCCGGCGCGATGGCAGCGGCACTGACCCGCCACAACGAGCTGCTCCGCGACGCTATCGAAACGCATGGCGGCCACGTCTTCAAGGTGATGGGTGACGCATTCTGTGCCGTCTTTGCTACAGTTCCAGAGGCCACCGCAGCGGCGCTGGGCGCACAGCGCGCGCTGCTTATCGAAGACTTCTCCGCCGTCGGCGGCATACGCGTCCGCATCGCGCTACACACCGGCCACGCGCACGTACGCGAAGGCGACTATGTCGGCCCCACGCTCAATCGGATAGCGCGCCTGGTAGCAATCGGCCACGGCGGCCAGATATTGATCTCGGGCCCCGCCGCAGCATTGCTGCAGGATGCCGTTCCGTCGGACAGCGTGCTTCGCGACCTCGGCGCACACCGGCTGAAGGATCTTGCTCGCCCGGAGCACGTCTACCAACTCGCAGCCCCGGATCTGCTCGACAAGTTTCCGCCGCTACGCTCGGTGGATTCTTTCCCGAACAATCTGCCGCAACAGCTCACGTCGTTTGTGGGGCGAGCCGATGCCGTCGCGGAGATCAAGGACCTCTTAAAAGAGCACCGCCTCGTTACGCTGGTAGGCGCGGGCGGCGCCGGTAAAACTCGCTGCGCGATTCAAACCGGAGCCGAACTGCTCGATCGCTTCGCCGATGGCGTTTGGATGGCCGAGCTCGCTCAGATTTCCGATCCGTCGCTTGTCGTCACGACCATCGCCGCGGTCTTGGGCGTGCGAGAAGTACGCGGTGAGGACCTACTCGCGACCCTCGTGACGCACCTCGAGCAACGGCAGGTCTTGCTCCTCCTGGATAGTTGCGAGCACCTGATCGACGAGACGCGCCGCATCGCTGCCGCGATGCTGCGCGCTTGCGCTGGGGTCTCCATTTCGACGACGAGCCGCGAAGCACTGGGAATCGCCGGTGAGCACGTCTTTCAAATGCCGTCGCTAGAAACGCATGCTGCGGTGGAGCTCTTCGTCGATCGCGCGCGAGCGATCGACGCGCACTTCGACCTCAGCGACGAAAGCGCTCCCTTCGTGACGGAGATTTGCCGGCGGCTCGACGGCATTCCGCTCGCAATAGAGCTGGCGGCGGCGCGGATCAAACTACTCTCCCCGCGACAGCTCACGCAAAAACTCCATGAACGATTTCGCTTGCTGACCGCCGGCTACAAGAGCGCGCTGCCGCGTCATCAAACGCTGCGCGCCACGATCGACTGGAGCTACGACCTCCTCGACGAGCGCGTTCGGGCGCTCTTTCGCAAACTAGCGGTCTTCGTGGGCGGATGGACGCTCGAAGCGGTAACCCCGGTCTGCGCCGATGAATGCGACGAGTGGGAGGCGCTCGAGCTGCTCTCTTCGCTGGTGGACAAGTCATTGGTCGTCGTGGAATCTCTCGGCGACGAGCGGCGCTACGATATGCTTAGCTCGATTCGAGAGTACGCGCGCGAGCGGCTGGCCGATGCGGACGAGAGCGAAGTAACGGCGACGAAGCACGCGCGCTTTTACGCCACGTGCGTGCACTCGCTGACGCCGCTCGTTTCCGATCTCGAGGACGCGCAATGGCAGCGACTCCTCGCCGCAGAACTCGACAACCTTCGTGCCGCGATCGACTGGGCGATTTTTCAGGAGCACGATCCGCAGGTCGGCCTCAAACTACTCGCCGATCTCGAGTGGCCCGAGCTAATCGTCACGCCGCACGAAGCTTTGCGCTGGTACGAAGCGGCGCTTGCGCTCGAAAGCGCGATGCCGAACGATCTCGTTTACGCTCGGCTGCTTCGTCACAGCGTCATTTTAGGATGGCTTACCGGCCGAGCCACGGCGCAGCGCGAGCAGCTTGCGCTGCGCGCCGTCGAGATTGCGCGGCGGAGCGGCGATGCCGACGAGTCCGCTCGCGCGCTCGGCTATCTTGGCGCAACGTACGTGCACGCGAGCCGGTTCGACGAAGCGCAGCGATGCTTCGAAAAAGCGTACGATGTCTCCGAACGACTCTCGCGCCTCGCGACGAACGCGGTGCTCCGCACCTGGGCAACCAGCGATCTGCAGCGGGGCGAACTTGAGCAGGCGCGCCGGCGATTCTCGGAGGTCGCGGGCTTAGAACGTCCGGGAAGCGAGGGGCACGCAAGTGCGCTGCTCAACCTCGGTGAGCTTGAGCACGCCGCCGGTAACGTCGAAGCGGCCAGGGAAGCCGCGCGTCGGGCAAAAGAATCGTACGCGAGTCTCAACTCGGTATACACCGCGCTGGTATTGTCGAATCTCGCGGCTTACGCGATGGAAGCCGGTGACCTTGACGAGGCGCGAGCAAACTTGCGGGAGGCGCTCGAGCTGCAACAAACGGCCGGCGACGGATCGCTCGCTCACTTGATGCAGCACCACGCGCTCCTCGGAGTGCTCTTAGGCGACTGTGATCGGGCCTTATCCCTCGCCGGCTTTTCCGAGGCGCTCTATCGCGCCAGCGGCGAGGCCCGGCAATATACGGAACGCCGCAGCCACGAACGGCTCTTGCAGCAGCTTGCCGCGTTGCGATCCCCTGAGGAGGTCGCGTCCGGAATGGAGCTCGGCGCGCGGTTAAGTAAAAAGGAGGCGCTTGCCTGTGCTGCGGCGATATACGCAGAGCATGGCCGACAGTAAGAATGAAGCTGCCGCGGCTCTTCGCGCGCACGCTCAAACGATCGACGAGCTCCACGCCAAGATTGCCGCGCTTCCCGGATGCAATACCGAGCGGTTAACGATCGCGGTGCAAAAATACAAAACCGCGCATCAAGCCTTCGAAGACGATGCGCTTGCGTGCGTGACGCACTAGTGCGTTAAGCGTTCTCACCGCGTAGAACGCTTTCGATGGCGTCGCCGATCGGAACGCCGAGCCCGGTACATGGATTCCAACCCGGCGCGCAGCGGTAGCGGTCGTTGCCGCCCGAGAGTACGGGATGGAAAAGCGTGCTTGACGATGCGCCGTAGAGCAATGGCGCGAAGAAGCCGAGCGGCTTTCCCAGTCGTTGATTGAGCCGAGCGGTTAGCGCCGCCCACATCGGCGCCGCGGCGCTGGTGCCGCCTAAAGCGAGCTGCGAGCCTTCGACGAATACCGTATACCCGGGGTCGACTTGCGCCGCGACGTCGGGAACACCGCGTCCGGGTGCGACGTTATACGCGCGAGCTGCTTGGGCCGCTGCGGTCTGCCACGCCGGAACATCAAAGTTTGCGCTAAATCCACCGCCGCTATTCTCCCAACCGCTTTCGGTTGCAGCGTCCGGTCCGGTGAGGATCGTGCCCCCGCAGGCGTGCGCAAATGGGCTCGACGCCGGCGCCAGCACGTGCGCGTTGCCCTGGTCGTCAACTTCGGCGCCGTGATCGCCCGAAGCGCAGAAGATCGTAACGCCAAGCAGCGCGGCAACCGTAAAGAGCTCGTCGAGGATTCGCAAAGCGACGGGCGTCCAGAGCTGCTCGGGAAATCCGAAGCTGATCGAGAGCACCGAGGGGCAATGCTCTTGATCGAAGAGCGCGGCGCGAATGCCGTCCAGCACGCCCCGTTCATCATCGGGCGTCGCATAGACGACGATCTGCGCTCCAGGCGCGAGCGCTCCCACGACCTGCGTGTCGATCGCGGATTCGAGGTCCTTCGCCGTCTCGATCACGTGCGTCAGCTCGGCGTTGTCGACGCGCTTGACGATCGGGGTTTTCGCGGCTATGCCCTGGGCCTGCATACATTTTGAAAAATCGTCGGTGTTGAACGCCCCGCGCATCTGCAATACGCCGATGGTCTGACCTGAGCCATCGGCATCCGGAAGCCGATATCGTGAAACGATCTCGTTTGTCCGCAGCGGCGAAACATTGCTGTGCAACGCGCCGACGGCATGCGAACGAGGCCACTGATGGAGCCCAAACGGCCCGCGAAGGATCGGCGCGAGCTCCGGCGGGGCGTGGAGCGCTCCCGAACGATGACGAAAACGCCGCTTGTCGGGCAACTCATAGATGCCGGCCGTGGCGCCAAATGCCTCCACAAGTTTTGGGATCGGCCCGCTCATTACCACCGATCGCCAGTGCTCCGCTACGATCTCGATTCCGTGCGTTGCACAATAGCGCCGCAGCAGGTCGAGGTCCGCTGGATCTGCACCTGTTTCTTGGAGGAGCGTCGCGCGATCGGCGTAAGTTCGCCGCGAAGGAGGCACCGCGCCCAGCGCCTGAGCCTTGCCGACATCCAGCTCGCCGTTTTGCCGTGGACGCAGCCACGCCGTTAGCCAGATGACGCCGTCAAGCACCTCCGCGACTGGGCGCGCACCGGGCCAAACGCTGCGCTGCGTTCCTTCGATCGAAATGCGGTTTGCGTCCGCCGATTGCTGCACAGACGCTCGTTCGCTCAAGGGCTCGCAAGCGCCTCGGTACGCCGGCTCGGCACACTGCTGACGAGTAAGGCGAAGATCGCGATCGGCGCCAGCGCATACGCGTAATTCGCCAGCGAGACGCCCATGTCGAATGGGAACCAGATACCCGGTACGCCGAGCGCGAAGAGCTCCGACGCAAATTGGCCGATTGCGATGAGAACGATGGCGGGTAGCGCGATGGCCGCTTCGCGCGGTCGCGTGCGAAAGGCCCGGTACACGATCAGCACCAGTATGACGAAGAGCGCGCGGCGATCCCACACGATCGTCACACGAGCGGCGGAAACGAGCCAACTGGGCAAGATGCCGTGGAACCACGATCGCATCAGGAACGCGCAAACTATGTACAGACTGGTCAAGGCGCCGATAATGAGCGCAATCCGGGGAAAGGCACCAGCGAGCAGCCAGCGATACCACGTGACGATCCACGCGCCGAGCGTCAGCGGAGCCAGCAGCACGATTGAGACAAGCTCAAACGTCTGGATGCTTTCGGCTTGCGTGCACCAAAAGACGACCAGGTTCCCTCGGACGAGCGTAAGTAAAACGAGGCTCAAGGCGATCCAACGCAATCCGCTCTTCTCTCGCTCAGATAAACTAAGCACGAACGCCATGATGGCAAGACCGATAAACAACACCATCGGCACCAGCTCGGGGAGCTCGCCGCGTATGCGTTCGAGCCATTGTACTTGGTAGACGGCGCGGGCGCCGGCGACGTTGCCGAGAACCGGCGCGATGTGCATGCCGCCCGCGGCCGCGCCGGCGAGCATCCACGGACCCATCCAAACGCGAACGGCTACGAGCAGATCGCTGCGTCCTTGCGTGAGCGTTTCGGGAATGAGGAAGATCGTTGGTCGAATACCGTAGGCCGCCGGCGGATTTTTTGAGAAGTTCCCGATCCCTCCTAGCAACGCTCCGTTAAGGAACACCTGATAGGCGTTATCGACCAAAACCGGGCCGACGAGCGCCAGTCGATCGTTGCGCGAGGATAACCCGGAGATGCGCACGCGATACCAAGCGTAGCCGGAATACCCCTTGTAGCCGTTCGCAGCCCAGCCGGGCACGTAGCCGGAAAGTCCGACATCGGGATCGCGGGCCCCGGGCGCCGGCGTTAGGTCAAGCTGACTCCAAGCGGCATCGTTGCATTGCGGGCTAGCCCAACGCGGATCGTCGCCCAACCGAAACTTCCACGGACCAGTGAGCGGCGCCGACCAGTTTATCGCTCTTTGAGATACGTTGATGTTGGCAGGCTCCACGATGGCGAGCGTTGGAGCGAACATGTCATGAATCGTAAGGCCGGGTTGAGGAGCCCACAATGAAAATGCAATCAAAGCTTGGTAGCCCCGCCCGACATCGCGATGGGGGCGCAACCTCGAAGCATCTGCCATCCTTACAGATGACGGATAACGTCTTTGTTTTACGGAGCGAAATCATGACATCGAACGTTACGACGCCCTTAACCGAAATGTGGTTTGCGTCGGGTGAACGCCTCGGCTACGACCCTCAAAATCGGACGATCGATCCCGCGGCATCGCAGAAGGTCTTCATCCGCCTGGACGGCGACGTTAAACATGCCGTTACCTTCTTGCCCGGGTATCCCGACGGGTCGATCGGGTGGGCAAGGGTTCTTCCGTATCTCCCCGATGCCGCTACGATGCCGAAACTCTTCGTCGAGTACCTTGGCATGGGTGACTCCGATAAGCCGCGCGACTACGCGTACTCGACCGCGGAACGCACGGATCTCGTGGAAGCGATCTGGCGCCACTTCGGCGTCGTTTCCACCACGCTGATCGCGTTTGATTTTGGCTCGCTCGTCGTCCTCGAACACCTGGCACGACGGCTGGAACAGCGCTCGACGGGGCCCGCGATTCGCGGAGTTTTTATCTTCAACGGCGGCCTTTTCACCGATGGACATTCGCACCCATGGTTTACAACGCCGGTGCTGCGGCGTATGCCCGTCAACCTAATACCGCAGCTCGCGAAGCCGCCGTTGGACACCTTTAAACTGACGGCGCGGGTCATGTGGTCGAAGCATTATAGCGCGTGGGAAGATGACGCTCGCGATCTCTACAACGCCATGAGCCGCCACGACGGTCTTTTTTTCCTTTATCGCGCCGCAGGGTTCGTTTCGGAACATCGCGCGCAAGGATCCCGGCTCGACTTCGGGCGCATTTACAATGCGTACCGCGGAGAGATTCCCTTCTTCGTTGGCGGCAGCGACGAAGATCCGTTCGAACATCGTCAGGTGACCCTTGCACAAGAACGCCTTGACGCGCAAGGACTCACCATCGCGCATCTTCCCGGCGGACATCTGACCACCAACGAGCAACCGCAGGCACTCGCCCGTCTCATCGAAGGCTTTTACGACGCTACGGCGAGAAACAAGCTTCCAACGCAGAGCAGAAGCACGGCATAGTCGAACTGCGACATAAAGCCGCTGGTAAACGACATCGTGACGACGTAGATGCCGGTGAGCAAAGCTGCTGCCAGACAGAATATGCGGCTGAGAATGCCGAAGGCAAGCGTGACCGCGAGCACCGCTTCATAGACCGTGGCCCCCACTGCGAGTAACGGCGCCGGCACGACTGGTAGCCACCCAGTCAACACGTGAGTGTACGCCACGAAGTTCTTCCAATTTCCCCACGAAACACCGGGGCTGCCATAGTGCCCGACGAGACCGAATCGGTCCGCGATGGAGTATGCGAAGTCGACGGCGATCCAAAAACGAACCGCCGCGTTGATGGATCGAGAACGTCCACGCGAGAGCAGCAGCAGCGCAAAGCCGGCGATCAGAACGATGCGATAGACGTAGAGAAAGGTCAGCGGTTGCCGGCCGAAAACGTGCGTCTCGTACCAAATTTGGAAGACTAGAGCGGCGCCGAGCAGCCCCGCGAGAACGCTTCTCAGCGGGCTCACGAGCGCCGACTTCCGCTCAACAGCAGGCGGGTCATTAACGCAGCGCTTGCTCGATGGCGGCGCGAAGCGGGGACTGCGGTGCGTACCACGCGTCGACGAACGACTTGAGGATCCTGGCAGTGAAGCCCCAGATATGCCGGCCGTCAAAGTCCAGCGCATACATCGGCCGGCTGCGGGTACCGCTGAAATCGGCATCTTCGCGTATGGCGCCGGGCGCGAGGACCGACGCAAACGGGACGGTTAAAATGCCGGCGATCTCCTCGCCGTCGGGCGCAAAGCACGTATCGTTATCGAGGACGCCCACGATCGGCGTGATGCGAAAGCGGCTCGACCACTGCTCGACTTCGGGAAGCCGGCCGACGACACGTACCCGTTGCGGGTCAACCCCAAGTTCTTCAGCAACTTCCCGCAGTGCCGTCGCTACAGGATCTCCGGCATCGATTGGTTCTGCGATTCCGCCGGGGAACGCAATCTCCCCCGGATGACGCCGCAGATGTTGCGCGCGCTCGACGAAGATCACGTTGGGAGGAGTGCTTGCGCGCAGCGGTACGAGCACCGCACCACGCTTTTCAGGGTTCTCCTGCCGCCGAGTAGTACCCATCCCCATGCTGACTTACTTCGGTGCCGCCACCGTGGGCCTCATGATGCTCTTTTACGCCCTCGAGGAGCGAAGTGCCGTTTATACGCTGCTCTTCGCATTCGCGTGCTTTGGCGCGTCCGCCTACGGTTGGCTCGCCGGTACCTGGCCCTTTGGCGTGGTTGAGTTCGTTTGGGGAGGCGTTGCGCTACGAAAGTGGCGATTGCGCCGAGATGTTCGCGCACACGAGCATGTTCAGTTATAGGTGCTGCCGCGGTCTTGCCGGTATGGAGCGCGCCGCCATTCCTGGAAGGTGAGCACTCGGCTTTGATCGTGCGCCATGTACTCCCACGGGCCGGTGTACGTGTTTCCCGAGAACACGTCGTTTTGGTGGAACGTGATCGCCTTCTCGATGACCGGCCCCTTGTAGGGCGACCACCGCGGATACGTGCCCCAGTTTGAAAACAATCCTTGCAAGCCGCACGAAACCGACGGGCTGCAATCGCGAACGTGCGTCGGATCAAACGAAAAGAGATTGTTGCTGACGGCAACGTTCCGCGTTTTCCAGCGGCAGTCCGAATAGTACGGCTCCTTACGAATTTTTCCACGGACGCAGGTTTTTAGGTTGGCGACGCTCGGGTTCACTAAAGTACAAAAGTGCCCGCTGGTGTTTCCGGGAGAGCCGCAAAAGCGGTCTGTATTTTCAAAGAGCACGACCCCGCTCCAATTGTCGATAAACGTGTTATTCGCAACGGTTATCGTGCTGTAACGCGCAGGTACGCGGGAATCGCCGCCGCTTTCCGATAGATAGATAGCACCGGTTGGGAACCCTGGATTCTTTGGGCCGTCGACCAGCGCGTTACGAACGAATGTGTTGTTCTCGATCCGCGCGTTGTAAGAGATTTCCACGATGATACCTTCACCGGTATTTTCCTCGATATCGTTTCTTGCGAAGTCGAAGTCGTTGTTGTCGGTATCGGCCCAGAGCGCGGGACCACGGTTATGGTGAACCCAATTGTTGGTAACCGTTCCGCGGTTCGTATCCCAGAACTTCCCGCCTCCCGAACACCCGCAGCCTTTGACGTGCTTTTCCCAGTCGTACGTATTATTCGCGACGATCTCGTTATGGTCGAGAATGACGTCGTTGTCGCCGTGAGACTTGTACGAAGCGAACCCATACTCCCCGTTGTGCGAAAGACAATTGTAGCGCGTGACGCTCTGCGGCCCGAGAAAGACACCCGCGCCTGCATCGTCGATGACGGTATTGTTATGGATCGACCAATTCCGCCCGGAGTTATGATTGACGACGGCCTGGCCGTTATTGCTGCCGACGGCGCCAAAACGGCGGATAGTGAGGTACTCAACGGTAACGTTGGAGGCCGGAGCCGTAAACGCGTATTGGTTTTTCAGGCGGCCGTCGAGCACGGCGTTTGGACCACCGATGAAGGCGTCGCCGTCGGCGGCGATGATCTGCCCGTAGGGATTGGAGCCGAACGTGTGCGTTCCGCTTGCGAACCAATACGTGGTATGCAAGGCCGGCGTGAGCGACGAATTGTCGCCGGCGGGAACGATGATCGCACCTTTTGGAGGTTTCGATGGTCCGGTCAAGAGGGCATGGTTTCCGCAGATTTCCGCTCCGGCGTGTGAAGCGGGGGCGCCGCGGTTGCCGGCGAGTGGCGCAAGGCCCGTTGGCGGTGGCAGCGGCTGCGACGGCGTGCAGCCCGCGATGACGAGCAACGCGAGTTGCATCTCCACACCGGCAAATCTGCGACCGGCCACAACGAGATTTTATGCCCGCCGGCTAGCCCAAGAACCTGCCGTCTGCCGGACCGGGACGTTGATCCGATTGTAGAAGTTGATGAGCGCGATCGCGCTAGCGCTTACCGAAGCCGCAACTCGACTCAGCGAGATTGCAAGAGGGGCGGGAGCCGTGGCATGCGCCACTTGAACGGCGAGTAGTAACGCAAATGGGCTCATTGTCCCAGGGAGACCCTTGAATTACCGCCCCACCCGAGACAATATCACGGCCGACCGTCTGCAAGCCTTGAAGAAAGCTGAGAGGCTAGGACGCTAGCGCCGGGCGGCCGATTCGAGCGTCTGCTTGATGACTTGGATTCCGCGCTCCATCATCTCCGCGGTCGGGAGGGTCAGGCTCTCCGGCAGCAGGTCGGTGACCCAGACGAACCGTGCACGACCGTCACCGTCGGGGAAGACCTGTGCCGACCCATTGTGGTGGGCGTACGGTCCTCCGACGATCGACCACGCAAGCCGTCGCGCGTCGTCATCGCGATCGAGCAGCACCTCACGGACGGTATTACCGTTAAAGAACGTTACGATCCGGTCCTCACCGTCGAGCTTTGTCCCCGTTACGAAGCCCGGCGCGAGGCGTTGGTGGAGTGCGCCCCAGTCGCGCAGCGCGTCCCACACTTCCTCGAGCGGTGCATTAATCACGATCTCTTTTCGGATCGAAGCCATCGATGAATCCTTTCGGTAGTTGTTAGCGCGACGCGCGCGCGGTAAATCTCAACGCAACGTACGGGAACGCGAGAACGAAGAGCGGCTACATCAAGAAGCTCGCCTCGGTGCCGAGCGAGCCGCCGTTCACCCAGGCTGGTCCAGGAAACGAGACGTTCAACAGGTGCGCGGCCGGCACTTGACCGCCGTTGCGCGTACCAATAACAAAAAGCTGCATGTTCCAGATCGCGCGCGATCGGCTGTCGATAGCGGGAGTCAAGTTGTCATCAGTTCGCTACAGCGGGCCGGCTACCACGATCGGTTGATCTTAAAGACGGTCCCGCATCCGCGATTGCACGGCCCGACTCCGCCGCTGACCGTTGTGCCATACAGGTTGCCGGCTGCATCGCGCGTCACGCTTCCGTACGGCACTTCACCGTCTTTCTTGCCCCCGGTAAACGTATGGAGCAGCGATTCATGACCGTGTGCGTCGACCTCAAAGACGACGCCGCAACTGTAACCGCCGTTGCAACTGCTATCGCCGCCAAACGAGGTCGTGCCATAAACGTCGTCCTTTTGGTCGAGAATCAGGTTCTCCGACGGCACGGCTCCGTCGGGGCTTCCGGCGAAGACGTGGAGCAGCTTGAACTTGCGCTGCGCATTCAGCTTAAAGACCGTACCGCAGCCCGGGTTGCCGCCACGCTTGTTGCAGTTGGTGTTGCCGTAATTTTGTGCCGTTCCGTACAGGCTGCCGGTGGCGTCCATGATGAGACCTCCGTACGGGTTTCCGCCGTCGGTCTTACCCTTAAAGCGATAGAGCGTCCTTAGGGTGCCCCCGTCGCTCAGCTCGAAGACGGTTCCGCAGCCGGTGAGGCACCCACTGTTTCCGCCGACAGATGTGACGCCGTATAAGTTTCCGGCTGCATCGAGAATGACTCCCGAATAGGGGCGCCCACCGTCGGTGCTTCCAGAAAAAGAATAGAGAACGGACTCATTTCCGTGCTGAGTTACTTTAAAGACCGTTCCATATCCGAATTTTCCGCCGTAGGCAGTCGAGCCGTAGAGATTGCCGGCGGCGTCGGAAACGACGCCGCCCATCGGATCCTGCCCGTCGCCGTTTCCTCTTCCAAAGTTTCCTTTGAACTGATAGAGCAAACGCTCGCGCCCGTGAGCATCGATCTTGAAAAGTGTGCCGCAGCCATCACCGCCATAGGTATAGCATGCCGAAACGTTACCACCCACCGCAGTTGTTCCGTACAGTACGCCGTTGCTCGACAACAGGCGATCAAACGGTTCGCTCGCATCGGGCTTTCCGGCGAAGCTGTAGACCAAGCGTTCCCTGCCGGCAGCGTCGATCTCGAAAACCGTTCCGCAGCCCTTTTGATAGCCTCCCGGACAATCCGGATGCGCTCCGCCTGCAATCGTCGTCCCGAAAAGATCGCCGCTCGCGTCCAAGATAACTCCGGCCTCAGGGCTCGCCGCATCGGGGCTGCTTTTAAACCGGTACAGCAACGTCTCGGCGTAGCCGGGCCCCGCGTTACGCTCCACTCCCGAAGCACGAGCGCCATCGGCCGGCAATACGTTCGTACTCGGCGCGTTGTTCGAGCAGCCCGCACCGACAATTAGGCTGAGGCTCACGACCGTGGACAGGCAGAGACGCATGGTTTCCCTCTCCTCGTTACTTTATATCGCTTCGCCGTCGAACGTTTGCGCCTGCAGTGCGTCGAGGAAATGCTCGAGGGCGGCGGCCCTCTCGGCCCCGATTTTTTGCGCCGTCTTCGTTATGAGTTTGGGCGGTATGTCGCGAAGGAAAGAACGGAGCGCTTTTACGGCAGGTGCGAAGCTTTCGGCATGCTCGCCCGTGAGCGAGAGCATCCGCGCCGCGCCGATCTCGCCCAGGAAATCGAGCGAATCGGCATCGTGGAGCACGATCGCTTCCGGCTGCGTTCCCGGGTTGCTATAGTACATGTGACCACGCTCGGCTGCCTGAACCGCCGGAAGCTTCTCCATCGGAAACCCGGCCGCACGTAAGATCGCGCCGCTTTGCCGAGCCGCGCACTCGCCGTGCTCCAGCTTCGTATCCTCGCAGGGCATGAACGCCGCCATATCGTGTAGAAACGCGGCAGCAAAGAGCACGTCGGTATCGATGCGCAGCCCGTCGCCTTGTGCGAGTTCAAGCGCGATGCGGTAGTTGCGCTCCGAATGCTGCCATCCCCACGCCGGATGATGGAACTTCGAACGGGCAAGATCGTAGATGGTTACCTTCCACTGCGCGTCGAGTGGGATACCGGTTGCGGTTTGCGCGGGTGGCGCCGCCGCGAGCAGCACGGCGAGCACGGCGCTCTGGGCTGAGATCATGGGCGCTACGTTCGGTTCAGCGTACGTAGTTGACTGCAATTGCCGGCGTTACGCTCGAGGCGGTATTGCGACCCTTCGGGGTGATGCGCGTACCCAGCAGTAAGCCCAAATCGGCGCTCATGTTGTATTCGACCGCGGGGGCGAATTCATACGCGACGCTCGTGCCCGAGCTCGCCTGAAAGGCGTTCCCGCTGACGTAGGTGCTGCCACTCAGGCGATAGGTAAGGTCAAGCGCCGCCACCCAATTGCGCGAGATGCTGTACTCACCCGCTGCGTCGGCGAAAAACGAGCTGCCGGGCTGCGCCGTCCCCGAAAAGTTCGATGGCGTGCCATAGATGCTGATGCCGTGCACGCCGGCAGCGCTGGAAAATGCTTGTGACAAATCGAGGCGCGTCCGCAGAATGCGGCCATTGCCCATCCAGAAATAGGTTTGCGTGTAGAGCGCCAGCGTGGTCGTGTACGTGCCGCCGCCGATGCCGTCGCTCGGGCGATTTCCCAAATTATCGTACCGGCCCGTCGGAAAGGATTGCTGCACGGCGACGGCCGTCGACGGCATCGCGCTGCCCAGATGGAACTTGGTGAGGCCGTATTGAGCGATAAGCGTCGTGTCGCCGAAGGCAACGCCCGAAGAGCTGAGCGCGTTGCTCGCGGCGTTGTAACCGATCGTTGGCAACGCGCCGACCGTCAAGCGGTTGGTGAGCCCGTAGAACAGATACGAGAGCGAGCCCCAACCGTTCGTGTGCGCCTCGATCGTATTGTAAACGTAGGGCTCGATCAAGACGTGCCCTTGCGGCAGGGTCCCCGCCGAAGCCGCGAGCATCGGACCCGTCCACCAAGCCTCGCCCAGCGGCTGGCGAGTCGGGGACGGAGCGGGCGACGAGATCGGTGCAGCCGCAGCCGCGAGCAAGAACGCGACCGCCACGGTGGACATGCGAAGATATCCTACGCGTGTTTTACGCGGCTGAAATCCGCGATCCAGTTGACTTTCCACGTCTTGCCGGCATCCGGCGAAAACGACTGTTCGAAGTGGAAAGCCGACGCCGTAATGCCGGAAAAGGTAAATCGAACGCGGATCGCCTTACCGGCGAGCCTCTCGTCATCGTAGAATATGCCGCGGCCATTCGTGAACGAGCCAACCGTCGGGATGCCGATGCCCACGGATCTGCTATTGGCGAAATAGATGTTCCAATGGCAGGTTCGGGGATCGTAGAGACGCAGGCTCAGGCCTTCGATATGATTGGCGCCGTTATGGAGTTCGAGCTCGCCAAGGTTGGCACGACCGCCCCAAACCTTCCGGTCGACGTTCGTACCGACGTACTCGACCCAGGCCTGAGAGTCCGTTAGGGGATGAGCCAAGCGCCGCAATCGCACCGTCCAGTTGCCGAACTCGAAATCGAAATCGTGCTGTCCGTCGCATGTGGCGGCCGCCGGCCACGCGGCGAAAAGTTGTAACAGACCCATCAGCGCGGCGGTGACGCGAAAAGCGGTGAACACCCGGCCATCGTAGCCGCTCCGGTGGCCCCAGAAAAGGCCCAAGTTCGGTGAAATTGATGGTGCCAATGTGGTTCCGCCGGCGCGCAGAGTGGACCCTGCGTTTTGCCAATATTTGGTGCTTCCTAACGACTACCGGTCACGTTACAATGCGCGCATGCGGTATGCGGAGCGCGGTCGCGACGATTTCCCCACGATTGCGTCAATCTTGGACGAATCGCTCGAGTGTTACGTAGGATTCGTCACCGCCGGAAGACCGGTGGTCATTCCTACGATTCACGGCCGCATCGAGCGGAGGCTCTACCTTCACGGTTCGGCTTTAAGCCGGTGGATGAACGGCCTCGTGGATGCAATGCCGGTGTGCGTTACCGCGAGCGTCCTCGACGGCATCGTGCTGGCGCGATCGGCCTACCACCACTCGATGAACTATCGCTCCGTCGTGGCTTTCGGCAAGGCTGCCGCGGTGGTTGACGATGCGGAGAAGGTCGCCGCTCTTCGCGCGATTACCGAGCGCGTCTGTGCGGGCCGATGGGCTGACGTCCGCCCGCCGGCGCGCAACGAACTCCGCGCCGCGCTGGTGCTGCGCGTCCCAATCGACGAGGCCTCGGCCAAGATTCGGGCAGGAGCGCCCATCGACTTCGAGCACGATCTCGAACGCAACGTTTGGGCTGGCGTGGTTCCGCTGCGCGTCGCGCGCGGCGAGCCCGTTCCCGCCCCAAACTCCAAGAGCGGAATCGAACTTCCAAAGTACCTCTCCGACCTGGTCACGGCTTGAGCGTTGCGGGTTCGATTTGCGTTGAGGCACGATTCGCGAGTGAGTCGGATGCCGAACCCAACGCGGCCTCGTACGATCCCGCCGGGATAACCCACAGGTTTCGTTCCGGATCGAAGTCGGCGAGCAGCCGCGGATCGGCAACGACGGTGACTCGACGGCTCTCGCCCGGCGCGAGATTGACCTTCGACCATCCGAGCAGCCGCATCTCAACCGTATCAAGCCGCTTGGTGAGATAGAGCTGCGGCGTGTCGCTTCCCCGGCGCGATCCGGTATTGGTCACGTCGAAGCTCGCGGTAATCGTTTCGCCGCCGCGCACGACGAAGTCGCTGTAGCGAAACGTCGTATACGACAGCCCGTGGCCGAACGCAAAGAGCGGCGTGAAGCCTTGCTTCACGAATCGGCGATAGCCCACTTCGCTGCCATCGGTGTAACTCACCGAGAACGGCGGTTGCGCTTGCGGCGACTCACCGTTTGCCCAGATGGAAATCAGCGCGTCGAGTCCGGGCAGCTCGGGATGCACGAGTTGCGCATCGCCGGCCGGAAATGTGATCGGTAGGCGGCCCGTCGCATCGACTCTACCGAAGAGCACGTTGGCGATCGCGTCGCCGCCGCGCAATCCCGGATACCATGCTTCGACGACCGCGTTTACGCGATCGAGCCACGGCATCGTCACCGGATTTCCGGTCTCGAGCACGACGACCGTGCGAGGATTGGCGGCCGCGACTGCGGCAATCAACGCGTCTTGTTCGTCGGGCAACGTCAGCGTCGGAGCGTCGATGCCTTCAGCGATCCATTGCGTAACGAAGACGATCGCAACGTCGACGCGTCGAGCGAGTGCGGCGGCCTCGCTCGCGTATCGTCCGCTGAGGAAGCTCACCGCCGCATGCGGTGCGAGCGCTTTAACCGCCGCAAGCGGCGCCGAGCGATCGTAGAACGCTAACCCATTCTCGCCACCCTGCTGAATCGCCAGCGTCCGGCCGAAGGGAGCTACCTGTGCCGACCCTCCGCCGGAGAGGACGCCCATATCGGCATGGCCACCGATAATTGCGATGCGGCGAGTTTCCGGCGATAGCGGCAGCGCGCCGGCGTTCTTGAGCAGCACGATGCCATGCTCGGCCGCGGTTTGCGCCGTCGCCGCATGCGCGCCGTAATCGATCGGCGAGCGCTCCGGCGGGTGATCGAAGAGACCGACGGCAAGCATCGACCGCACGATGCGGCGATTCATGTCGATGAGACGCGCTGGAGGAACGCTATCGAACCGGTCGCCCTGAGCGGCCGATTCTTGATCGACTCCGTTGGGAGCGGCTTCAAGCGTATGAATCGCGCCCCAATCCGACATCACCCAGCCCGGAAATCCCCATGCGGTTTTGAGGATATCGCTCAAGAGGTGCGCGTTCTCGCAGGCGGGCACGCCGTTGACGCGGTTGTAGGCGCACATCACGGCGGCGGGGTGCCCGGAATCCAACGCGAGCTCGAAGGTGAGCAGGTCGCTCTCGCGCATCGCGGCTTCGCCAATATCCGCCGAGAGCACCATGCGTCCCGTTTCTTGATCGTTCAAAGCGAAGTGCTTCATCGTTGCGACGACGTGCTGGTCTTGAATGCCACAGATCTCATCGCCGGCCAGCGTCCCGGCGAGCAGCGGATCCTCCCCGAGATACTCGAAGTTGCGGCCACCGCGAGGCTCACGCGTTAGGTTCAAACCGGGTCCGAGGAGCACGTTGAATCCCTTGCGCCACGCCTCGTCACCGAGCAGCACGCCGTCGCGATAGGCGATTTGCGTATCCCACGTTGAGGCGAGCGAGAGACCCGACGGGAGCGCGGTTGCGACGTCGCCTCGCCTGCGATTTTCCGGATTGGCGATGCCAAGGCTCGCGTCGGTCTCCTGCAGCGCGGGCACGCCGAGCCGCGGCACGCCCGGAACGTATCCTGCCGAACCGATCGCGCCGGTCGGAACGCCGTTGCGCAAGGGCACGCCAACCTGCCCGCGCACGAGCTGCATGCGTTCGGAGGGCGTCATCGAAGCGACGATCTGCTCGGCCTTCGCGTCGATCGTAGGCGAGGCAAAGAGCGAAGCACACAGCGCTAGCGTAAGCATCATGATAAGTGCGCTCACGCATCGGCTGCCGCCTCTATCTATGAGGCATCACACCCGGCGTATCGCGCCGCGCTATTGCGAATCGAAGGTGCCGTAGATGTCGAGGGCTTCGGGTGAGGCTGTGTGGTCTAGCCACTGCGTTGAAAGCGTCATGTTTGGCCACGAAAAAGGCACGCAAGTTCGATCCTTGCACTGTGGAATCGGTAACGCAGGCGACGGTGTAGGATTGGCGGCGACATGCGGTGCGGTGACGTATCGAACGGCAATCGGGTTCTTGGCAAGCACCTCCAGACACGACGTCAGGGCCGTAGACGGCACGCGCGGAGCATAGGATTTTGGCAGTTCGAGCCTATGGCCGGATGGGTTTCCATCGGGCGGGGGCGGTGTCGCAACCGGTACGTTTCCTGCCGCTTCGATTCGCGTCGCTCGAACGGCGTAGCCGGCGAAGAAGAATGCGGCCGCAATTAATGCAATAAACGCGACCGTTAAAGCGCACGGGCGTCGATCTGTATTCACTCGTTCTCTCCTTTGAGAAGAGGTGTCTCTCTCGGTTTAGGCTTTATACGAGCGAGGCTCCGCTCGCCCTGCTTCCCCAGCAGTTGGGCGAAATGCGCGCGCGAAGCGCCAAATGCCGCTATTCCTTAGGTCGGTGGCCGCTGTTGGCTTTGCCGACGCAGGCGCGCGGCTCTGCTACTTGGTTAGGGGCGTGTAGCCCTGCGCGACGAACTGGGGCTATGGCCAAGCGATGATGCCGTAGACGTCGACAGGTTCAATCCCGTTCTGTGCAAAGTCCGGGTCCGGTTTCCACGTCGTTATCGACATGTTCTTCCAAGTAAAAGTGTAGCACAACGCCGGAGACGGCGGACACTTAGGCGGTGGTATATGAGGTGAAGGTGACTGACCGGGCTTTGCCGTGCGGTACCAAATCGTCAGACGCGTCGAGGCAAGCAGCTTCAAACTGTTCTTCAACTCTGCTGCTTCCTTTGCCGGAAGGTTCTTTGCCGTGGGGCCGGACATGGCTGCCGAGTAATTGGGCCAGAGGTGATGGCCGGACGGGTTCCCATCAAACGGAGGCGTCGGTCTCACAACCGCAGCCATCGCAGTCGTGGCCGTTCGGGCGGCGTAGCCGGCGAAAAAGAATGCGGCTGCAAAAACTGCTGCGAACGCGAGCGTTAAAGTACGCGGGCGTCGATCTGTATTCACTCGTTCTCTCCTTTTGAGAAGAGGTGTGTCTCTCTCGGTTTAGGCTTTATACGAGCGAGGCTCCGCTCGCCCTGCTTTCCCGGCAGTTGGGCGGCGGGTCCGAATCGAAGGAAGCCGGTACCGTGGCCGAAGCGCTTCCTGCAGGCGTCGTGACTTTTCTCTTCACGGATATTGAGGGCAGCACCAAGCTCTGGGAGCGATACCCCGCGGCGATGCGCACCTCACTTCCGGATCACGACGCGATTCTGCGTGACGCGATCGAACGCAACAAGGGCGTCGTCTTCAAGACGATGGGCGATGCGTTTTGTGCCGCCTTCGGTCAACCGCGTATGGCGCTCGCAGCGGCCATCGATGGACAACGCGCGTTGCACGCACACGCCTGGCCGCCAGAGCTTGGAGAAATTCGAGTTCGCATGGGTGTTCACTGCGGCGAATGTGCGCAACGCGGCGGAGACTACTACGGCCCGACCCTCAACCGCGTGGCGAGGCTGGTCTCGGTTGGTCACGGCGAGCAGATACTGCTCTCGGCCGCGACGGCGGCGCTGCTGCGCGATTCGCTCGAAGGCGATGTTGCTCTGCGCGACCTCGGTTTGGTTCGCTTGAAAGACCTAAGCCAGGCGGAGTCGACGTTTCAGGTGCTTGCGCCGGGCTTACGCTCGACGTTTCCCGCGCCGCTCTCGCTCGATTCGCGGCCGAACAACTTACCGTCGCAGATCTCGACTTTCATCGGCCGCGAAAGCGAGCTCGAGCAGCTCGGCTTTTTGATCGCAGATGCGAGACTACTGACGATCACCGGCCCCGGCGGGATCGGAAAGACGAGACTCGCTCTGCAACTGGCGGCGAGCGTCGTCGAGCAATACGCGGACGGCGCGTGGTTTGCCGATCTCAGTACAATCCGGAACGTCGAATTGATCGCCCAGGCGATCGCAGCAGTCCTCGGCATTCGGGAGCTTCCCAGCGAACCGATCGAAGTCACCCTTACGTCGCATCTGCGCGACAAGAAACTGTTGCTCGTCATCGATAATGCCGAACATCTGCTCGCCGGCGTGGCGCGCCTCGTTAAGGCGTTGCTGTCCCAATGTCCGGGCGCTACGGTCGTGGCCACGAGCCGCCAGCCGATGCACGTATCGGGCGAGCAGGTCTATCGGCTGGGACCGCTGGCCGAGAGCGCGCGGCTCTTTCTGGAGCGCGCGCAGCAGGCCGCGCCGTCGACGGTCTTCGGCGAGGCCGAAAACGCCGACGTCGATTCGCTCTGTGCCAAACTTGAGGGTCTCCCTTTAGCGATCGAGCTCGCCTGCGCGCGCCTCTCGTCGATGCCGCTGAAGCAGCTCGCGCGCCGCTTGAAATCCGGGTTGACGCTCTCGAGTAAAGACTCAACCGAAAGCTCGCGCCACCGAACGCTGCGCGAGACGATCGCCTGGAGTTACGAGCTGCTCGAGCCGGACGAGCGTGACACGTTCACCGCGTTGTCGGTCTTTCACGGAGGTTGCATTGCCGAAGCCATCGATGCGGTCGCGCACGGGACGACGGAGGTCGACGACGTGCTCGATTCGCTCGTCGACAAATCGTTGCTTCAAGTGGAAGACACGGGCAGCGCTGTGCGCTATCGTTTGCTCGAAGCCGTTCGGGAGTTTGCCTACGAACGGCTTCAAGCGGATGCCGCAGCCGAACGTGCCGAGTTCGCTCACGCCGACTATTATGCGGATCTGGTCGCTACGGCCCACGCGCGGGCCTCGAAAGGTGACCTTTCAGATTATACGACGGTCGATTCTGACGCGCCAAACGTGCGAGCGGCGCTGGAGTGGCTCTTTCCGCGCGAGATCCTCAACGCGGTCCGGTTGCTCTCACAGCTCGCTCCCTACTGGCGCTTGCGCGGCAACCTTGCCGAGGCGCGATCCTGGATCTCGCGCGCGCTCGACGTCTGCATGGGGGATAATCCCAATCGGGTGCCGTTGCTTTGTTTGGCGGCTAGCTTCGCAACGCTGCAGGACGAGCTCGCCGAGTCGCTGCGGCTGGCGAACGAAGCTCTGGATCTCGCGAGAGCGGCCGGTGACGGCACCGGCGCCGCGTGGGCGCTCTTTCGAATCGCCGAGGCTCGCCATCGCCAAGGGCAGCTCGACGCAGCCGAAGCACTCTATCGCGAAGCCCTAACCGCATTCCGGTCGTCGCCGGACGCGCGAGCCGAGATGCTCTGCCTCGGTAACCTTGGCATGCTCGCGCGACAACGCGGCGATCTGCACGATGCCGTCGAGCTACTCGATGATGCGATCCAGCGAGCGGCTCGACTTGGCGAACGCCGGCTGCTTGGCGAGTTCACCATGCAGATGGGATGGGTGCAAATCGGCTTGAACGATCTCCCGCAGTCGCGGATGCTTTTCGAGAAGGCATTCTCGGATAAGAGCGACGACCGCGACCGCTACGGCGTCTGTTGCGCGCGTCACGGTCTCGCCACCGTTGCATTGAAGCAAGCACGGCCGTCCGATGCCCTGGAAGAGTTCGTCGCGACGCTGAACGCGGCGATGGAACTTCAGCTCAAAGATTACGTTGCCCGCGCCTTCCACGGGATTGCGGCGGTCGAAGCGATCGAGGGGCGAGCCGAGCTCGGGCAGCGACTGCTGGGTTTAGCGGATCGCATCTTTGAAGAGAGCGGGCGCGTGCTGCGTGATAGCGTGGCGTACGACGTCGCGTCCCACGCGCTTGACGCGGCGTTGCCGCCGGACCGGCAGTCGGCGTTGCGCGAAGAAGGCGCTCGCATGAGCGTCGCCGACGCGCTCGCCGCAGTTCAGATGGCCGGCGAACGAGTAGAAGCGCCGTGAAAACGCTGCGCATCGCGCTGCTCCTCCTGGCCGGCGTCGCGTGTTCGCGCGTCGGAGGAGTGCGTCAAGCGCACGTGCTGCGCGTCGCCGATTGGTCGGAACCCTCATCGCTGAATCCGTTGCTCGCACACGATCAGGATACGATCGGCTTGGATCTGCTCTTCTGTCAAACCCTCGTCGGCTTGTCCCGCGACAACAAGGTCGTTCCGATTCTCGTGACGCGCGTCCCGGGACGCGCCAACGGCGACGTTTCCGCCGACGGCAGAACCATTATCTACCACCTACGGCCGGACGTTCGCTTTGCCGACGGGCAACCGCTGACGTCACGCGACGTCGTCTTCACCTATCGGGCAATCATGGATCCGCGGAACCCCGTTCTCAGCCAGGATTCCTACCGCCGCATCGCTTCGCTCGCCGCACCCGATGCGCACACGGTCGTCGTCCATCTGCGATCGCCTTGGAATGCGGCGGTTCGAGAACTCTTCGCCGAGTCGGATTACGCATTTGGAATTCTCCCCGCGCACGCCTTTGCCGGCACTGCGGTGCAGCGTGCGCCATGGGAAGAGCACGCGTTTGGGAGCGGCCCATTCCGCGTAACGCAGTGGCGGCGTGGAGATCGCCTGATCCTCGAGCCGAACCCGTACTTCTCGCCTCGTCCCAAGCTGACTCGCATCGAGTTTTTGATGATTCCAAACCTGAACAGCGTCGTCATTGCACTACGCTCGGGGGAAGTCGACCTCGCACGCGTTACCGAAGTTCAGGTTCCAGACTCCGCATCGATTACTGGCGTCCGCGTCATTACGACGCCGATCAACGGCATGGCATACTTGACGTTGCAAACCGCCGCCGTGCCGACCGACGACGCACGCGTGCGCCGCGCGATCGCCGATGCGCTTGACCTGGCCGTGATCGAAAAGGCGTTTCATCAACTCGATCCGCTCGGCGGCGCCTTCCTACCGCCCGTGTTGCCCTGGCACGACGCTCAGCTGCCTCCCCTATCCCAAAACGAGTCTGCTGCTTCGTCTGAGCTCAATGCAGCCGGCTGGCGCGAACAGGGCACGGAACGTTCAAAGGATGGCGCCCCACTCGCGGTGCTCATCGTTTCGCAATCGGGTCTTTCAAGCGAGTTCACGACGATCGTGCAGCGCGAACTGACGGCCGTCGGCATGCGGGCCAGCATCAAAACGTTCCCGGCGTCCGAATTCAACGGTCCGGATGGACCGCTACGCAGCGGCAGGTTCAACATCGCGGCTCAAGGCTGGATCGGGGGCGCCGATCCGGAGCAAAGCGTTACGTTTTCCTGCAGTCAAGTCGGCTCGAACGGCAGCAACATCTCGCGTTTCTGCGATCGCCGTTTCGAAGCGGCGTTCGACGACCAAGCCGTCACGCCCGACGAGCGGCGACGAGCGGCGGATTTTCGGACGATGCAGCGAATCGTCTATCGGAATCTTCCAGTGATACCGATCGATTACACACGGTATTTTGATGCTGTTAACGTGCGCGTCACCGGATTTGCTCGCAATATGTTGGGTTACCCCGTCAACGCGCAAGGTTGGGACGTAAAATAGAAGGAGGAAAACTGGTGAACAGCGTTCCGGTGCTGCGAACGATAAGTGGTGTTCTCTTAGGTCTTCTCATCATCGTTTCCGGGCTTTTGGTTTCGAAGGTCTCCCCGCCGAAGGAAGGCCACGACGGCAACCCATCGGGACTCGATATCACGATGAAAGGAAACATCGGGCTCTACCAGCGGGGCGACTTCGACCGACTGTCCTGCCCCGCGCCGAATAGTCCCTGTCCGGTGCAGGTTGCGCTCCACTATTTGTCGAGGCCCGCTCCAACTTGTCCGCCTGGAAAGAGTGGGGTAAGCGAGTGCACGCCGCCGCCTGCAAATAACATCCGAGTTTTACCGACGTGTGGGTCGAACCAAGTCTGCCTTTCGGCGAACCCCAACGACACCAGTTACTTCGACTCCAACGCGACGCCGCTACATGTAGAAATTCAAGATGATGATAACGGGTGGCGGCCATTCGACACTAACGGCCAGTTCGTTCTGATCGTCAATTCCGGCAATGAGCGTCTGAAGGCGAAGACAAAGTAGCTCAGCCGGTAAGATTCTCCGCGTCTACCAGTTCATCGAGCGCTGACCGCGCAAATAGTCGGCGACGATCCACGCCGCGCCGCAGATCGCCCAATTTTCGGCGTTTCCCGCCCACGCCGTTAGGCTATGCGGCGCGGCGAACGGGGCCGGCAGCCAAACGAGAAGGCCGAAGACGGCGATCATCAGCGTGAGCCACTGCGAGGCGGGCCAGGCGTAGCGGCCTGAGAGTAGCGCGATTGCGGCGAGGCCGAACGCAACGGTGGTCGCGACCGCCCAGAACATTTGTCCGGGGGGAATCCACTTGGGTACGATCTGCGCCGTGCCGTGAAGATAGAAGGCTTGGTCGAGCGTGAATGACACGACGCTAATCGCAAAGCCGTAGTAGCCGATGCGCGCGAGCGTCGCGGCTTTCGGCGAGCCGCTGGGGCCGGCGGTTGCGTAAACGATCAGCGCCCCGGAAACGAGCGCAAATTGCTCGAAAAAATTGCCCAGATTGTCGTAGATCGGCTTCTCGATGTAGAGCGGGAGCCAGAGCAGCGCAAAGAAGAGATAAACGGCGCTTAATGCCGCCGCACCGGCTCGCGCCGTTCTCGGCCAAAGCACGGCAACGCCACCGAGAATTTCGACGACGGCGATGACGTACAAAAGGATCTCGCGACCCGCAACGAGCTCGAGCGGCCGGATCTGTTGCCAGATATTAAAGTCACGCCATACAAAAGCGAATACGCCAAACGCGATAGCCGAAAGCCCGAAGACGTAGCGCCCGAGATCGTTTCCTTTCACGGCTCTTACGTACACCAACGAAGCGTTCGGGTTGTCTGTGACGAACTGGCATTTGCAATGATTGATGGATTGCGGCCTCGCGTCCGTGCGCTGGCGGCCTGGTGCACGCTCGCAGCCCTACTGCTCTGCGGCGAAGGCACGGTGGCGCAACGCCACGTGACTGCAAACGCAGCGTTCGACGTGGGCATTCTGCGCGTGGAGCGATTCGGCAATCCGGCCGCGCGGTCCATCGTCTTCATTCCGGCGATGTTTTGCGGCGCGTGGCAGTGGAACGCGCAGATTGACGCGCTCTCACCAACGTACGACGTTCTCGTCGTGACGCTCCCCGGATTCGATGGACGGCCAGCGATCGAAGGCGAGGATCTCATGCAGCGCGCCGCGCAGAGTCTTCACGTACTTCTTACGACGCACCGGCTGAATCGGCCGATCGTTGTGGGGCATAGCCTCGGCGGCACGATCTCCATCTACTATGCGGAACGTTTCCCGCACGACATGACCGGCGTCGTAACCGTTGAGGGCGGCTACCCGATTGCGCCGACCCAAACCGCACGCGATGCTTACGTCGCAAAGAGCACGGCGGCATATAAAGGGATCGACCGCAGCGCGGTCGGTGCGGTGATTCGCAAGCAGACGCTCCAGTACACGATCACGAGCAAGGCGGACGTCGACGCGGTCGAGCCGCTTGCGGCTCGCAGCGATCCGGGCGCCATCATTGCGTGGATGCGATCGGCGCTCACGCTCGACCTGACGCCGGAGTTGCAGCGTATACGCGTTCCGCTCACCGTGATTATACCGTTCGATTCCGATATCGATCCATATCAAGGTTTCCAGAGTAAAGCGGCCAAGCTCGCGGCGTACGTCCGCTGGGTTGCAAAGGTACCCGAGCCCAAGGTCGTCCTCGTCACACCGAGCCGTCACTTCGTAATGTTCGATCAACCCGTCACGTTTCAGCAGGACCTGGAGACCGCGCTATTGCGATAGGCTCACGCCGAAGCTGGTGAAGGCTCCGGCAAACGCGCCATGGTAATCTCATTTTTAGTAATCGCGCGCTTGCACTTCGTGCAATGTGGAACAAGAGCGATCTCGCCACCGCAGTGCTCGTGGCGGATATCACTCGAATCCGACCCCATCGTCCAGCGACGCCCCCACGAGCGCAAGGCAAAGACCACCGGCGCGAGCTCGCGGCCTCTTTCGGTGAGGAGGTATTCATAGCGGTCGGGACGCGTTTGGTACCGACGGCGCTCGAAGATGCCGGCCACAGTAAGCTTCTTTAACCGAGCCGTCAAGATGTTGTCCGCAATCCCCGAGATTCTGAAATCCTCGAACTTACGAGCTCCCAGCACGGCGTCGCGGATCAAGAGCAGCGTCCACCACTCTCCCACGAGGTCGAGCGTCCGGGCGATTGGGCATGGGGCGGCTGCCAAGCTAGCGTGGCGCATGCCTCCAGCATAGTATCTTGCATCATGCAAGTCAATCTGCTAGACTCACTTTTATCACGCTAGTAACTGCCCGCGGGCCGGGCGAAGGAGATAAAGTCGTGCTCGATCTTGTTGGAACGCTACTCATCGGAAGCACCATCGGAACGCTGCTCGCGGCGATCGTCAGCACTCCCGGAATTTCGCAGGCGTCGCGTCTGACGGTCGGCGGCATCGCCGGCGTGTGGGTGGGCCTGGTTGTGGGCGTGACCTTGTCCGGGGCTCTCAATGCGCCGCTAACGCTGCCGATGCTCTTCAGCCTTCCGCTGCTGGCAGTGGCCGCGCTTCTCGCGATTCCGGCCGCGCGCGCGGCGATCTTTCACATCCCCGTTCGGCTGATTATCGGGCTCAACACGTTTCGCATGCTGGGTGTGCTGTTTCTCTTGCTGGCAGCCGCGGGTCGTCTCGGCGGGCCCTTCCCTTACTTGGCCGGGATCGGCGACATCCTAACGGGCCTGTTGGCCCTTTCCGTCGCCGGCGTTGTCGCGAGCTCGTCGGTCGGCAATATTCGCGTCATTGCTTGGAACGCATTCGGCACGCTCGATCTGATCGTTGCCGTCACGCTCGGGGTCACGTCGCGTAACGGTTCGGCAATCCAACTCATTCATGCCGGAGCCGGATCGGACGCGATCACGTCGCTGCCGTGGGCGCTCATACCGTTGGTGGGCGTGCCGCTCTATCTCATCGGGCACGCCATTCTCTTCGCTCACATTCGCGCGAACGCCGCATCGAGGCGCTCGTTCGCGCAGCGGCGGCCGATAGATGCTATGCAGGCTTCTTAGCGCGAGTGCTCCAGCGTGCTACCTCAGCGTCGAGATCGAGGCGGCGAGTAGGAGCGCTACGCTCGTACTCGCCCCAATGCTCGCGTGGGACCATCCACATGATCTCGAACTCGTTTCCGTCGGGATCGTAGCCGTAAACCGATTTGGTCGCGCCGTGGTCGCTAGCGCCGCTGATGGTACCGTACCGTTCCAGCGCATCGCTTGCCTCGCGCAGCGCCTCGATCTCCTCGACCTCCCAAGCCAGGTGGTAGAGACCGACGCCCCGTTCGTTCGGAGGTGGCGCATCGAGACCGACGCGCGCGAGCCCCAGATCGTGATGATTTTGCGAACCCGGCGCGCGCATGAACGCCATCGCGTTTCCCATGCGTGCAATCGGCTCGAGTCCGAGCACGTCTGAGTAAAACGCGAGGCTGCGATCGAGATCGCGCACTCGCAGCACCGCATGGTTGAGCCGCCGAACCTTCATATTTCTTAACCCTTCGCAGTTGTAACCGTTCGCCCCAAGGGTCTGGTTTCGAGGGACGCCGAACCGAGAGTGCCTCATGGCAAGCAGCAAAGAACCGGTGCGCGCGATTGGTCGCCCGATATTCGCACAACCCGAACCTACCCCGGATCCGATGACGTTCAAAATTAAGCACGCCTCCGACGCTGACGCCTATCACGAGATTGATAAGCTGAATGCAGCGCACAAACTCTTTGCGACGGTCGTGCCGCCGCCGCGCGCGACGCAAACGGGAAGCGCGGGTGAGCCGGTTTTGACCCTTTCGCAAGTGCTCGGCGCAAACGCGGCGGCGCTGGCGACGATCGAGCGGAATCAGCAAATCGTGTTTCACGCGTGTGGTGATTGTGGGAGCACGCGCGGCCCGAAGACGCAGAACGAAGTGACCGATAAGATGGTTGCCGACTTCGATGAGGTGCATCAAAGCGAGATCCCGCAGTTTCACTTTCTGCTGGGTGATGTCGTTTATAGTTTCGGCGAGATCGAATATTACTACGATCAGTTTTACGAGCCGTATCGAAACTATCCGGCACCGATTCTTGCTGCGGCCGGCAATCACGACGGCATGGTGCCGCCCGGCTCGCCCGTTCCGAGCTTACGCGGTTACTTACGAAATTTCTGCACGCCGGGCTTTGTCGTGCTCGCCGAAGCCGGCGGCCTTTCGCGGACCGCGCAGGTTCAGCCCGGCGTTTACTACACGTTTGAAGCACCGTTCGTTCGCATCATTGCGCTGTACAGCAACACGCTCGAGGATCCCGGCGTCATCGCCGATCCCACGCCGGGCGTGAAGATCGGCACCGCGCAGCTCGCATTTCTCAAGGCGGCGCTTACCCGCGCCAAGGCCGATGCCGCGAGCGGCAAGTACACGGGTGCCATCATCCTCACGCACCACCACCCGCCGTTCTCCGCCGGCTCGCGGCACGGCTGGAGCGCGCAGATGCAAATGCAAATCGACGCGGTCTGCAAACAGGTCGGCTTTTGGCCGCATGCCGACCTGTCCGGTCACGCGCACAACTACCAACGGTTTACGCGGACCTTGCCCGATAACAAGTATCAGATTCCCTATGTCGTCTGCGGCAACGGCGGCCACGCCTTGCAGAAAATCCGCGGTCAAGACGGTCAGCCGCCGCGTGCCCCTCAAATAGTGCAAACGGCGGCGCAAGGAAACCGTCCGAGGCAAGTCGTGGGTCAACTCGTCCTCGAGTGCTACGACGACAGCGACTACGGATATCTTCGCATCGTCGCCGATGCGAAGCAGTTGCGCATCGAATACCATCCGGCGAGCGACGGAACCGCTGCGAAGACGCCCGACGATTCGGTTACCGTCGACCTCCAGAGTCGACAGCTGGTTCACTACAAGGCCCCGAATCTTGGCGAGCCGAGCGCGGCAGTGCGCGTGCGCAACCGCCGAACGCCCTACCCGCGCAAGGTCTAGTTTGTCGTCGGGCGTGCGACGTGCCAGATACCGCCCGCGAAGGGAATGCCCTCGCCGTTCGATTGATCCGGACCCGAATCACCCGAGTACATGTAGAGCGGATGCTGTTTGAAATCCCACTGCATGCCGGTCCCGCCGGAGCGCGTCACGACCGTGAACCCGTTCTGCGCTTGTGCGCCGGCATTCGGCGCGATCACGAGCCAAACGCTGAGACATCCGCCGGTGCATTTGCCGCCGCTCGGCGTGTCGACGCTTAAGAAATAGAGTGTCCGATCGTTCGCCGGATTGACGAATGCGGGGCGACCCGTGACGGTCTGCTGTATCGGCAGGTTCGATTTTTGCGGCGGGTTCGTTGGCGGGCCGCCACCATATAATCCGCTGGCCGAACCGCCCGAGCCGCCGCCGCCGCACGCGGCCAGCGCCGTCGCGGCGATCAGTGCCATAATTCCTGAAGACTTTATGAACATTTCGTCGTGTACTCTCCCAATGCGAGTGATAAAGTGCTTTCTCGCACGATACATGACGGCGATGAAGAAAGTGTAAGGCGGCCTTTTACATCAAAATCGGTCGATCAAGTCGGTCGTGAGTTGCCAGCGCGCGCGGATGGACAGCCGATTGAAGACCGAGGCGACGTGGTTGTCGACGGTGCGCCGGCTGATCCCCAATCGCGTCCCAATGTCTTTATTGGTCTTCCCCTCGGTAACGAGCAGGGCAATATCGCGCTCGCGCGGGGTCAGCTGCATCCCTTGCGGTGAGACGGCGCCTTTATTGAGTCCGGCAATTAGATCGCCCGCGGCGTTGCGATACGTCGGTTTCTTCGTTAGGCGAAAGCCGCACTGATACGCGCCGACCATGTGATGCACGGGGCTTAGCAGTTGCAGCGCCGCGATCGCGTTCTCTATCGCTTCCGTTGCCGGCGCAACCTCGCCGAGCGCCTCGAGCGCTTCAGCGCGAACGCGTAACGCCGTGCCCCCGCCGCCTAAACCGGAGCGATCCCATACGTCAAGAGCATGCGCGGCGGCCCGCTCGGCTTCGGCGTAGCGTCCCGCTTTGAATAGAATCCGCGCGCGCCTCGTCGCCGTTACCGGTTCGAAGAAGATCGGCACCCATCCCGTGCCCTCGTCGGCGGAACGAACGTCGCTGCCGTCGATCAGCTCGATGGCTTCGTCGTAGCGGCCGCATGTCGAGAGCGAGGTTGCGGCGAGGAGAGGATCGCCGATGCTCCGCGGATCCATCAAGATCTCTTGCAAACTCTCCTGCGCAACGTGCGCCTCACGCGACGAGTGGACGCTGTCGTCGCAGTACAGCCAACAATTCACGATGTTGAACAATGCATCGCGCGCGGTGGCGGTCATGCCGTTCAATAACGCGAGCGTTAGTGCCTCGACGTTTTCGCGTAGCGCGAGATGCGAGCGATTCGGATCGTGCAGATCGATCACCGCACGCGTGGTCAACGCGTGCGTCTTGATATACGGCAGCGCGCCGG
>JBARKF010000069.1:0-10044 GCA_049800655.1 Candidatus Cybelea sp. | reverse complement strand
ACCGATGCGCGCGCCTTCCGCGTGGATCTTCGCGACCCGAGTTCCATTGCGGCCATGCTCGAGGGCGTGCGCGGCGCCTTCGGCGACGTGGAGATCGTGGTCCTTAACGGCGCGGGCCCGAAGCCGGGGCGTTTTACTGAAACCACGGTCGAAGACTGGGACGCCGCCTACCGGCTGCTGCTGCGAAGCATGCTCGTACTGCTCGAAGCCCTCGTGCCCGCGATGCGAGCGAATCATTGGGGCCGGATCGTTGCGCTGACGTCGAGCGCGGTGAAGCAACCAATTGACACGCTCGTGCTCTCCAACGCCTTTCGAACCGCGCTGGTATCGGCGCTTCGGACGCTTGCGACCGAAGTAGCACGCGATGGCGTCACCGTGAACGCCATCGCAACCGGACGCGTCGAAACGGATCGGCTGCGCGCGCTCTATGGCAACGACGAGCTCAAGCTCCGCGAAGCGGCTGCCGAAGTCCCGATCGGCTACATTGCGTCACCGGACGACTTTGCGCCGATGGTTGCGTTCCTATGCAGCGAACCAGCGCGCTACGTTACCGGCCAGACGGTATCGGTTGATGGAGGACTCATTCGAGGGCTGTTCGGCTAGCCGCGCGAATAGCCGGGCCGATATGCAGGCAGTGGAAGGAAAGCGCGTCGCCGCGCTAATTGGTGATGGGTTCGAGGAGATCGATCTGATGGAGCCCCGCCGGGCCCTCGAAGAGGCCGGCGCGATCGTCACGATCGTCGGCGTCGACGAGCGGTCGCGGCAGCGCATTCGCGGCAAGCGCGGGCTCGACGACGGTCAGAGTCTCCGCGCCGAGGAGCTGGTCGCCGACTGTACCGCCGAAGACTTCGACGCGATTCTGATTCCAGGGGGCACTTCGCCCGACCGGATCCGCACGGACCGCGAAGTGCACCGCTTCGTGCGTGAGTTCGAAACGCTCAAGAAGCCCATGTTTTCGATCGGTCACGGCGCTCAAGTGCTGATCTCGTCGCAGATCGTGCGCGGGCGGCAGGTTACCGGCGTGCATGCGATCGCCGACGACATCCGCAACGCAGGTGGACTCTACCGCGACCAGCCGACGGTCACCGATTCCAACTGGGTCTCCACGCGCGGGAGCGAGGATCTGCCTCAGTTCAACCGCGCGATGCTGGAGAAACTCGCGACCGCCGCACCGGCTCAAATCGGGTCGTAGCGAGCCAAGGTCTCACCGTACTGGCGCAGCGCCAGGAAGGCCACGACGGCGCAAAAGGCCAGCGCGCCGGGCACGCTGCGTCCTATCTCGACGAGTAGAAAGGCAACCAGGCTCGTCGCCGCGGCGAGCAGCACGTAGAGTGCGCGCAAAACACTGCGGCGCATCGTCGCGGAGAGCGCGACCAGCGTGCCGGCAACGGTGCTACTGAGCGCTACCAATAAGGTAAGCGGCGGGACGGGAGCGCCGCGCAGCAACTGGCCGGTCATGTAAACGAGGACGGTAGCTGCCGCTGCGATACAGGGGACGAGCGCCTTTCCGCGCGCGAGTTCCCGTCCGAAGAGTGGCGCGCTCTGCTCGCAGCGGTCGAGGTGCGGATGAACTCCCGGGCTCTGGGAGAGTGCCAGCACGATGCCCAGCAGCGAACAGAAGAACAGTGGGCCTGCCAGACTCGCCGGCGCGATCAGACCGGCGACGAGCGCACCGGCGCAGGTGGAGAGAACGACGCGGCGTTGCGCGTACAGCCGGGCCTGCAGCACTCCGAAGAGGGCGCGCGCCGTCACGCGAACGACGACGCGGCCGCGGGCTCGGTGTGCGTGGAGAGAAGCGCGATCTCACCGACCGCTGCTCGGATCTGCGGCGCGTAAACGGCTTGCGGGCGGTCGAGCACGATGAGTCGCGGCAGACCGATCAGCGCGCCGATCAGGGGATAAGCGAAAGCCTCGTGCATTCCGCGCAACCGACCGCGTATCAGCTGGGCGTGCGCGAACGCTGACGCCGGCTCGACGTCCCAGAGCGCCGCACGATAGGCGATGTAGCGGGCGAACTCCGATTCGTCGATCGCGAAGGGCTCGTGCGGGACGAGCGCCGTCACGCGCTTGCAGTGGACCGGCTGCACGCGCGGATCGTAATCGTCGATGAGTACGGAGCCGCCTGAAGCCTTCGCGATTCCTGCGGCGAGGAGCGCGACGATGGCGGCTTCCTCCGCCGTTGCGCATTGCAGCGTGAGGCGCTCACCGGGCTCGAGTTGGAGGCTTACGGGGCCGACCGTAGCGGTTTCGGTCGCAAATGTGGCGTCTCGCATGCGCAGCAGGGGCATTCGGGCAGTATCATTCGTCGGCTGCGGCCAACTCCACTACGCTCGTGTTGTCCAACACCCAAGTCGCACAAAAGCTGCTCGAGATCCGTACGCTCATGGAGATGGCGGGCGAGTCATTCTACAAGTACATGGCGTACGAAAAGGCGGCGGCTTCGGTCGAAAACGCGCCGCCGCTCGCCGATCTCGTCGCCGCGGGCGAGCACCTCAAACTTCCCGGCGTCGGCAAGTCGATCGGCACCGCCATCGAGCAGCTGGTGCTTACTGGGAGCGCCGACCAGCTCGATCAGCTCCACGAGCGCTTTCCACCGTCGCTCTTAGAAGTGCTTGGCGTAAGCGGCATCGGCACGAAGACCGCCGCGACGCTCTTCGCAGAGTATGGGATCGCCTCGCTCGAGGATTTGGAAACCGCAATTGCCACGGGGGCGCTCGCCGGCGTGCCGCGCTTGGGCAACAAGACGATCGAGAACTGGCGGCGTGGTATTCTTGCGTACAAAGGCCGGCAACGGCGAACTCCGCTGCCGGTCGCGCTGGCGATCGCGCGCGAAGCGATGGCGTACGTGCGCGAGGGACCGCCGCTCGAGCGTCTGGAGTTGGCCGGCAGCCTGCGCCGCGCCGAAGTTACGGTCGGCGACATCGACGTGGTCTGCACGTCGCACCATGCCGCCGACGTCGTCGCCCACTTTGCTGCGTGGCCGCGCGCCGAGGCCGTGCTTGCGGAAGGGCCCACCAAGGCGAGCATCTGGCTGCCCGGCGGCTTGCAGATCGACTTGCGCGTGCTGCCCGATCATCTCTACGGAAATCTGCTGCAACACTTCACCGGGTCGCGCGAGCATAACATCAAGCTGCGCGAGCAAGCAGTGCGCGCCGGCCTGCGCGTGAGTGAGAACGGCATTCTGAACCTCGAAACCGGCGAGGTCGTGACCTGCGCCGATGAGGCGGGAGTCTATGCGGCGCTCGGGATGCAGTACATTCCACCGGAGCTGCGGAGCGGGCTCGATGAGATCGAGCTCGCGCGTTCGGGCTCGATCCCGCTGCTGGTCGAAACGGCCGATCTTCGCGGCGACTTTCACATGCACACCACCTGGAGCGACGGCGACGACTCGCTCGAAGCCATGATCGCCGCAGCCGCCGCGCGCGGCTACGAGTATCACGCGATCAGCGACCATTCGCAGGGACGCGCACGGCGTTACGGGATGACCCCGGCACAGTTGCGCGAACAGCGTGGCCTCGCGGACGTCCTCGATGCGCGATACGGGATTCGCACGCTCTGCGCGAGCGAAGTCGACATTCTGCCCGACGGCTCGCTCGATTTCGAGGACAGCGTGCTCGCCCAGCTCGATGTCGTCATCGGCTCGGTGCACGTCGCGACGAGGCAATCGCGCGAAGAGATGACCGCCCGTCTCGTCCGCGCTTGCGAGAATCGCTACGTTTCGATCATCGGGCATCCGACCGGACGCCGCTTCGACCATTCAAGCGGATACGAGTTTGATTACGACGCGGTCTTCGCGGCGGCGGCGCGCACCGGGACGGCGCTGGAGATCGACGGCCAGGCCGCTCGCCTCGATCTTCCGGCTCCGCTCGCGCGAAAGGCGAAATCCTTCGGCGTGACATTCGCGCTCGACAGCGACGCGCACCGCACGGGCGATCTGGCGGCGATCGAGTTTGCGGTCGGGCAGGCGCGACGCGCAGGGCTCGTTAAGTCCGACGTGCTGAACGCACGCCCGATCGACGAGGTTTTGGCATTCATCGCTCGCAAGCGCGAGGCGGCATGATTGCCGGCGCCCGCCTGGCGCGGCCGCGCTCGGAGCAAGCGCGCGGCACGCTGATCTTCGTTCACGGCGTCGGCTCGACGGCTGCAATCTGGGACGCGCAGCTCCGCGCGTTCGGTGACGAGTGGCTCTGCGCGGCGATCGAACTGCGCGGGAATGGCGCGGAGAAGCCCGATCCGGATCCGTCGACGATCAACCGCGAAGGTTTCGTGGAGGACGTCTTGACGGTCGCCGATGCCTTGCGAGCGGAGCGTTTCACGCTGGTCGGCTGTAGCCTCGGCGGCGTAGTCGCGTTCGAGCTGATGCGTCACGTGCCCCGGCGTCTCGAGCGTCTCGTGCTGCTCGGCACATTCGCGCGTTATCCCAATGCGCAGGCCTATGCCGATGCGATCGTCCGCGATGCGTACGCGGCCGGGACGATGCGTGTCTTCGGCGAGCTTCGCGCGGCGCAGCTTGGGTTACCAGCGCTGCGGCTGCGCGAAACGATCGAACAGATGGCGTGCAAATCGGTGGAGTGTTATGTCGCCTCGACGCAGGCGACGTGGACCGGCGATTATCGCGACGTGCTGGCGGCGATCGACGTGCCGGTGCTCGTTGCCTACGGCGAGCACGATCGCATCGCGCCCCAAGCGCTGTCGGAGGAAATCGCGTCGGGCATCGCCGGCGCGAGGTTGGCAATGATTCCCGGCGCCGGTCACGTCGCCAATGCCGACGCACCACAATTATTCAACGAAGTCGTGCGCGCGTTTCTTTAGAGAATGCGTTCCGGCGCCGTGTAGACGTTGGCGCGGTCGCCGCGCAAGAAACCGACGAGGGTGACGTTGAACTCGCGTGCGAGCTCGACGGCCAAGCTGCTTGGCGCCGAGACCGATGCAACGATCGGCGTGCGGGCCACGACGGCCTTCTGCAAGATCTCATAGCTCGTTCGGCCACTCACGACGAGCGTCGAACGCGCGAACGGGAGCCGCGCCTCGAGCAATCCCCAACCGACGAGCTTGTCGACGGCGTTGTGACGGCCGACGTCTTCGCGCACGGCGATCGCCTCGCCGCGTTCGTCGAACATCGCGGCGGCGTGCAGCCCGCCGGTCGAGTCGAACAGGCGCTGTGCGGCGCGCATCCGCTCGGGCAGCGTGTAGAGCGTCCGGGCTTCGATTCGCACGTCGTCGTCGAGCGCGTTGACCCCGCGCTCGCGCAGCGAATCGAGCTGCGCGCGACCGCAGACGCCGCAAGAGCTGTTCATCGTGAAGTGCCGTTCGAAGCGCGTGAGATCGAGCGGTTGCGAAGCGCTTCGCAGCGCCAGGCTCACGACGTTGTAGCGCTGCTCGGGATCGATCGAGGGATCCAAGCAGTAGGTAAGCTCCGCGATCTCGTCGCGCGAGCGAACCAAGCCTTCGCCGTAGAGAAAGCCCGCCGACAGCTCGAAGTCATTGCCGGGAGTGCGCATCGTCACCGCGAGCGTTTGCGCGACGCCGCCGCACACGAGCCGAATCTCGAGCGGCTCCTCCGTAACGACGCTATCGTACTTCCGCGACTGCACGTCGCCGGCGAGCGAGATCACTTCGGCCTCGGTACTCCGTCCGGGCCGCGCGAGCGGCATTAGGCGTCCTCGTCGGGACGACTCTGCACGTAGGCGTAGCCGAAACGCCCTTTGATGCAGAGATGCCCGCTCGTGACGTCATTTTCGATCGGCGAGGTAACCTTCACGATTTCGTTCTCCTGCACGTGCAGCGTAAGCGTGCAGCCGACGCCGCAGTACGAGCAGATCGTTTCGGTCTTCGTCTGCTCGGCTTCGTTCCACTCGCCGCGCGCGCGCAACTCGTGCTCGGATGAAAACATGAGCGCGCCGGTCGGGCAGACGCCGATGCAGTTGCCGCAATAGACGCAGGCCGAATCGGGTAACGGCACGTCGTACTCGGTGGAGATACCGGCCTCGAACCCGCGCCCCGCGACGGCGATCGCGAACGTGTTTTGAGCGTCGGTGCCGCAAGCCTCGACGCACTTGTAACAGAGAATGCACTTGGCGTAGTCGCGCACGTAGAGTTGGTTGTCGATCTTTACCGGCTGCGCAACGGTCGCGCGCGCCTCACCGTAGCGGGATGGATCGGCGCCGTAGCGTTCGCTGTAGCGTTGCGCATCGGGGGCCGTCGAGAGATCGACCGACGATGCGAGAAACTCGAGCACCATCTTGCGGCTGTGACGCACGCGTGGCGAGTCGGTGCGAATCGCCATGCCGGGCTCGGCGCGACGGGCGCAGGCGGGCACGAGCACGCGCGAGCCTTCCAGCTCGACGACGCAGACGCGACAGGCGTTCACCGGCGTTAGCGTTTCGAGGAAGCAGAGCGTCGGCGTGTCGAGGCCAAGGCTCGTGCAGGCGTCGAGCAGCGTCGCTCCTTCGCGGACGCGAGCCGGCCTGCCGTCGATGGTGAGCTCGACCGTCTTCATCGTGCGTTTCCGGCTTCGAAGAGCCGCAGGCGGGTCACTGCCGATTCGACGGCGTTGGCCGCGGTTTGGCCGAGGCCGCAAATCGACGCGTCGCGCATCGCCGCTCCAATTTCTCCGAGCAGTGCCAGATCGTGCTCCCGCTGCGATCCGGGCGGGCCGTTGCAAATGCGGGCGAGCGCCTCGTCTTGACGAACCGTTCCGACGCGGCAGGGAACGCATTGGCCGCAAGACTCATCGCGAAAAAATCGCGCGATGCGGCGGACGATCGCGACGAGATCGATGCGATCGTCGAAGAGCATCACGACGCCTGAGCCAAGCGTGACGCCCGCGGCACGGGCATCCTCAAAACTCAAGCGCAGCGTCAACGACTCGGGCGTGACGAGCGCGCCGGCGGCGCCCCCAAGCAGAATCGCCCGCAACTTGCCGGATCCGGCGATGCCGCCGGCGAGGTCGACAAGGGCCCGCAGCGTCGTGCCGTGTGGCACTTCGTACAAGCCCGGGCGCGCAACGCTGCCCGAAAGGCAGAAAAGCCTCGTCCCGGTTGATTCCGGCGTGCCGGTGCGCGCGTACGCGTCGCCGCCGTCGCGCAAAATTAAAGGGAGATTGGCTAGCGTTTCGACGTTGTTGACGAGCGTTGGTTTGCCAAAGAGCCCCGCTTCGGTCGGAAACGGCGGCTTGTTGCGCGGCTCGCCGCGTTTGCCTTCGATCGAGTTGAAGAGCGCCGTCTCTTCACCGCAAATATACGCGCCCGCGCCGCGCCGCACTTTGATGTTCACGCCGTCGAGCAATCCCGCCGCGCTACTCTGCGCAATTGCGTTTTCGATGCGCGCGGCGGCCAGCGGGTACTCTCCCCGAACGTACACGTATGCACGTTCGCACTGCGCCGCATATGCGGCGATCGCCATCGCTTCCACGATCGCGAACGGATCCTGCTCCATCAGCATGCGATCTTTAAAGGTTCCGGGTTCCGACTCGTCGGCGTTGCAGACGAGGTAGTGCGGGCGACTCGCTGCGGCTGCAACCGCTTCCATCTTCCGGCCGGTCGGAAAGGCGGCGCCGCCGCGTCCCAAGAGCTTGGAAGCGACGATCTCCTTAACGGTGCGCTGCGGGCCGAGTTCAAAGGCTTTGTGCAGCGCGTCGAATCCGCCGTGCGCGCGATACTCGTCGAGACGCTCGGGATCGACGGCGCCGACGCGCTTCAACAAGCGCAGCGGCGATCCGCCGACGTGCGGCAACGGGGCGTCGAGCGGCGCCGGCCGCAGAGCGCCCGCTTCGATCGTCAGCGTTGCCGGCGCGCGATCGCACTGCCCCAGGCACGGGCTTCGCTCCCACGCGACGCCGCTGCGCTCCATCTCCCGGCAGAGCGCTTCCGCGCCGGCGGCGACGCACGCGATGTCGTCGCAAACGTGGACGAGGCGCCCCGGTTTCTGGGTGGTCGAAAAGAGCTTGTAGAAGGTGGCGACGCCATAGACGTCGGCCGGCGCGACGCTGAGCCGCTCGCTCACGTAGTTCAGCGCTCCGGCGCTGATCCATCCGCAGCGATCCTGCACCGCATGCAGCAGCGGGAGCACGAGATGTCGCCGAATTTTGCCCTCCGGTTCGGGTGCGAGCGCCGCGTCGACCGCGTCGCGTTCCTCCGCCGTCGCCGTCGCCGACGTAAAATGAAGATCCACTATAATTTATCCTGGCCCTTCGACTCGCTGCGCTCGCTCAGGATAAACTAGGGTTTCTATTCGCACGGCGCAGGCTTTGAACTCGGCGGTACCCGATTTCGGATCGGTCGCGTCGATCGTCAAAAGATTCGTCGCGATCTCGTCGTTATAGTGAAACGTCGTAAACGCGAGCCCGGCACGCAGCCCGGAATCGATGCGAACGGGAATGACGATCGAGCCGCGGCGTGACGTGACCACAACGCGATCGCCGTTCTCGACGCCGTAGCGTCGGGCATCTTCGCGGGAGATGTCGAGCGATTCGCCGCGTCGCAGCGGCGAGGTGTAGCCGCCGCTCTGTACCCCGGTATTGAAAGAATCCAGCCGGCGACCCGTTGTGAGGCGCACCGGGTACTCCGCGTCCAGTGGCTCGACGGGCGGATCGTGCTCGACCGCGGCAAACGCCGCGGGCAGGCCTTCGCGTGGTTCGCGCCACAGCCGCGCGTGCAAGAACTGTTCGCCGGGATGGCGCTCGTCGTAGCACGGCCAGTGGATTCCATCGAGCTGCTCGAGGCGTGCATAGCTCATGCCGGCGTGCCACGGGGAGAGCGAGCGGCACTCGTCCCAAGCGAGTTCCGCGCTGTACTCCGGCCACTCGTGGCCGAGCCGGCGCGCAAGTGCCGTGAGAATCGCGATATCGTCGCGAGCTTCGCCGGGCGGTTCGAGCGCCTTTCGGCAGCGCTGCACGCGGCGCTCGCTGCTCGTCACCGTGCCCTCGGACTCGCACCAGCTTGCGGAAGCCGGAAGGACGACCTCGGCCAGCTCGCCGGTCTTCGTGAGGAAGATGTCTTGAACGATCAGATGCTTCAATCCGCGTAACAGCTCGATCGCGTGCTTTTGGTCGGCCTCCGATTGGGCGGGATTCTCGCCGATGATATAGAGCGTGTCGAGCTCGCCGCGTTCGATCGCGTGGAAGATGTCGGTGAGATTCCAGCCATACTTGCGCGGCAGGCGAGCGTTCCAGGCGCGCTCGAACTTCGCGATGCTCGCCGGATCCTCAACGTCCTGTCCGCCCGGAAACTTGTTCGGAATGGCGCCCATATCGCCGCCGCCTTGAACGTTGTTCTGTCCGCGCAACGGATTCACGCCCGACCCGTAGCGGCCGACATGACCGCAGAGCAACGCAAGGTTGATGAGCGCGCGCACGTTGTCGACGGCGTTGTGATGCTCGGTGATGCCCAGCGTCCAGCAGAGTTGCGCGTGTTGCGCACCCGCGTACGCATGGGCCAGCTCGCGCACGAGTGCGGCCGGCACTCCGGTGGTGCGTTCCGCATACTCGAGCGTGTACGGCTCGACCGCCGCGCGGTAATCGTCGAAACCGCTCGTCGCGCGCGCGATGAAATCGCGGTTCTCAAGGCCCGCGGCGAGAATTTCACGGCCGACGGCGTTCGCCAATGCAATGTCCGAGCCGACGTCGACACCCAGCCAGCCGTCCGCCCATTGCGCGCTCGCCGTGCGGCGCGGATCGATGACGTAGAGCTTCGCCCCATTATGAATCCCGCGCAGAACGTGATGAAAGAAGATCGGATGCGTCTCACGCGCATTCGATCCCCAAAGAACGATGACGTCGGCTCGCTCGATCTCCTCGTACGAGCTCGTGCCGCCGCCTGCTCCAAATACCGCCGTCAGACCGACGACGCTCGGAGCGTGTCAAGTTCGATTGCAGCTATCGATGTTATTGCTGCCGACGACGCAACGAGCGAACTTCTGCGCGATATAGTTCATTTCGTTGGTGGCCTTCGAGCAGCTGAACATCCCGTACGTGCGGGTCGCGTCGCGATCGCGTGCGTCGCGCAACGCCGACGCGGCGCGGTCGAGCGCTTCGTCCCACGTGGC
>JBARKF010000068.1:0-24015 GCA_049800655.1 Candidatus Cybelea sp. | reverse complement strand
TACTCCTGGGAGGCCAACCTCCTGAGCCCGGTCGAAGGAGGTTACAGCCATGAGTTGCTCCTCCGACTCGATTCCTTTAAACGATCATCGCGCCTTGCTCGCTGAGTACCTTCGTGGAGTCGTCTTTCCAGCCACTTCGGTTGCGGGGCGGATCATGGAGGAACGCTTATCGGTGCGGTACGCGCGTGACCCGGTTCGCCCGTGCCTGGTGATGTGGGCCTGCTCGGCGGGAGACGGCGACGTTGCCGATGCGCTGCCCGTCGCAGCCGCTTTCGATCTTTTCGACCGCTTCTTGTTGTTGCACGACGAGCTCTCGACCGATGGCGCCCCGATCACGGCGCGCTGGGGTCTAGGACAAAGCCTCAACGCCGGCGACGCGCTCTACGCGTCAGCATTCCGTCTTCTGGCGAGCGATGTCTCGGACCCTAAGCGTCGTCTCGCCGCGGCGCGGCTCGTCGGCGAAGCCGTCCTCGAAGCGATCGAGGGCGGGAGCGACGATCGCGCCCGCAGCGCAGCGTTGATGGGTGCGGCGTTGGAAGCCGGTGCGGTGATCGCCGGCGCGCCCAAGAGCATTGCGCGCTCCTTCGCACGCGCAGGCCGTCTTCTCGGAACCGCCGGATTGGCTCGCGGTAGCGAGCTCGCCCACCGCTTCGCACTGCAAGCCGTCGCCGAACTGCAGCGCTACACCTCTCGCACTCACCTCGATGCCTTTGAGGAAGTCGTCCGCTACGTTGCGCGAAGAGCCGCCTGAGAGCGCGACGCCGTCGCGAAAGGCGGAGCATCTTCAGATCAACATCGAGCGCGACGTCGCCGCCAAGGGCGTCGTTGCGGGCTTCGATGCATATCGATTCGTCCATCGCGCACTTCCGGAAATCGATTTTACCGATGTTGACACGTCGTCCTCGATCTTCGGGCGCGCGCTTGCGGCGCCGATTCTGATCTCGTGCATGACCGGCGGCACGCCCGATGCGCGCCGCATCAATCGACGCCTTGCGCGCGTGGCGCAGAAGAGCGGTTTCGCGATGGGCCTAGGCTCGGGTCGTGCGCTGCTCGAGTCGCCCGGTACCTTCGACACTTTTGACGTGCGCGCCGAGGCCCCGGACGTGCCGCTTTTTGCGAATCTTGGCGCGGTTCAGTTGAACAAAGGCTACACGGTCGACGACTGCCGTCGCCTGGTGGAGCTCGTGCGCGCCGATGCGCTCGTGCTCCATCTTAATGCGCTTCAAGAAGCGGTGCAGCGCGAGGGCGACATTTGTTTTCGCGGTCTGCTTGTGAAGATCGAGCGCCTCTGCGACGACGCCGGTTTCCCGATCGTCGTCAAAGAAGTCGGCTGGGGGATCGCGCCGCGCGACGTGCGCACGCTCTTCGACGCCGGCGTTGCGGCTGTCGATCTTGCCGGCGCGGGCGGAACGTCGTGGAGCGAAGTCGAGCGGCATCGGGCGGCGGAGCAGTGGCGCGCGCGCGTCGCGGGTAATTTCGCCGGGTGGGGAATCCCGACGGCGCAAGCGCTGGTCGAAGCTCGTCGAGTGGCCCCCACCGAAACGCTTATCGCAAGCGGCGGCATTCGGCCCGGCCTCGACGTCGCCAAAGCGTTGGCGCTGGGCGCCGATCTCGTGGGGATCGCGGGTCCGTTCTTGCGTGCTGCTCACGAGAGCGTCGAACGAGCGCAAGAGCTTGCGCGCGAGCTCGTCGAAACGCTTCGGATAGCGATGTTCTGCACCGCCGCCCGCACCACGGCTGAGCTGAAGGGCACGCTTGTAAAAACGGCGCAGGATGGGGCTTGAACCTTAACCTCGAAGCCGCCGACGCCTATTGCCGGATGCTCACGCATCGGCATTACGAGAACTTCAGCGTCGCGTCGCGTTTCGTCGACTCCGAGAAGCGCCTCGATCTAATGCGTATCTATGCTTTTTGCCGTACGACCGACGATCTCGGCGACGAAAGCTCCGATGGCAACGCCCTTGCGCGCCTGGAACGATGGCGAGCGGAAGTCGAGGCGCTCTTCGCGGGGGAGGAGCCGGTTCACCCGGTGCTCTTCGCCCTCCAACAAACGATCGCGCGGCGTGCGATGCCTAAAGAGCCCTTTCTCAACCTCATCGAGGCGAACGTCCAAGACCAAATCGTCAAGCGCTATCGCACGTGGGACGAACTGATCGGCTACTGCAACCTCTCGGCCGCTCCGGTCGGACGGATGGTCCTGTGCGTCTTCGGCGTGAATGACGCGCGTTCGGAGCAGCTTTCCGACGATGTCTGCATCGGCCTGCAGCTGGCGAATCACGCGCAAGACGTCAGCCGTGATGCGGCAATCGGCCGGCGATACCTCGTCGAAGGCGACGTCGAGGCCAGGGGAATCGCCGGCGCCGCGCAAGTGATGGTGGAACGGGCCCGCGCGCTCCTCGGCTCGGGAGAGGCACTCGAGGCGCGCGTGCCGCGAGCGCTTCGGCTACAGCTTACACTCTACCGCACGGGAGGGCTGGCCATATGCGATGCCATCGCCGCAATCGGGTATAAGACGGAGCATGAGCGACCGAGCGTCTCGACGCGCACGAAGGTATTATTGGTGGTGCGCGCCGCATTACAGACTTTTTCGCGAGGACGCCCTGCTTAGATGATCAACCTCCAGCGCGCGTGGCGCGTGATGTCGGTTCCACAATCCGACCGTCACCGGGCCGAGCGCTTCAATCGTGACATGGCCAAACGCGAGGCGGGAAATTTTTATTGGGGCTTCATTTCGCTCGGCTATCACGAACGGATGGCGATCTACGCGCTCTATAACTTTGCTCGCCAGGTTGACGACGAAGCCGACACCGTCGGCCTCGAAAACTTGCCGGCGCGGCTGGCGGTCCATCGCGAGCGCGTTACCCGTGCGGCGCGCGGCGAGTACGGTGACGACCCGATCCTCCGTGTCCTTGCCGAGGCGATCGAGCGTTACTCGATTCCGGAGGCCGAGCTCCAGATGCTCGTCGATGGCGTCGAGATGGATTTCAGCCGCTCGCGCTACGCCACATTTGAGGATCTGCACGCCTACTGCACGCTGGTCGCATCGGTCGTCGGGCGCATGTGCGTTCGTATCTTCGGCTTCAGCGATCCGGTGGCGCTACAGCGCGCGGACGATCTCGGCCTTGCGCTGCAGCTGACCAACATCCTGCGCGACGTTCGCGAAGACATCCTTGACATGAAGCGCATCTATTTGCCGCAGGACGAGCTGAAGCGCTTCGGAATTCCCGAGCGCGCGCTCGCCGACGGCACGATCGTCGCCGGCTGGGATGATCTGATCGCGCTCAATGTCGCGCGCGCGCGGCGCTATTTTGCGACGGGATACGAGGTTTTACGCTACATCCCGCGCAGGCCGGCGGCCTGCGTGCAGACGATGGCCGGAATCTACGAGGAGCTGCTCAAGAAGATCGAACGCAACCCGGGCCTACCGTTGAGAGCACGGGCCGCACTGTCGAAAACCGAGAAGCTGCGCGTCGTCGTGCGATCCTGGCTCTCGAGCGCGTAGCTGCTGGTCCTTAGGCAATTCGGCCTACTACCACGGGCGGGGGGTCGCTTGTGCGGCGGCCGGGGAAGCCGTATACTCGCGTGGGACGAGGTGTATTTTATGCCTCGAGAGGATTTCGCATTGCCCCTGTTACCGCGGCTGGCGCCGATGACCATACGGCGTCCGCAGCTGGAAGAATGGATAGGGCGCTTAAGGAGCGCTCCTGTTCGCTTTTTGGTCGCACCTCCTGGGTTTGGAAAGACGAGCACAATCGTCAGTTACCTCCGCCACTCGGCTACGAAAGGTTTTTATTGCAGCATCGAGAGCGGCGCATCGGCGCGCGGTGTTTGGGTGGCGGTCGCGCGGAGTATTCAGCTAAAGGGAACGATCGCATCGCATGAGGAGCTCGTTCGCGCGCTCGCCAAAGCGGCGCCGCTCGAGCTCGCACTGGATTGTGAGGGCCTTCCCGCGGCCGACGGCATCGCCGCAATTACCCGTCTGATTGACGAAGCTCCGGAGAACGTATCGCTGCTCGTCGGATGCCGGTCGCGCGCCGCTTTCAGCGTCAGCCGCTTGGTGACGCGCGGCATGGCCTCACTCTGCGATGCCGAACGACTGCGGTTCGACGAGCGTGAGATCGTGCATCTCGCCGCAAGCTACGGCGTTACGTTCGACCACGGCGACATTCCACGGCTTCTCGACGTAACCGATGGTTGGCCCGCACTCGTCAACTGCGTCCTGCGCAAAGCTGTCGAGAACGGCTGCGATCTTACCGGGGCGTTCGAGAACTGGCGAACGCGCCGCGGCCACCTGTTCGATGAGTTCGTCACGACGGCCCTAAAGGACGCGTCCGACGAAGAAGCTGCCCTCGTCCGTAAGCTCATGAACGGGTTCCATTGCGAAGACAACGAGCTCCTGCGTAGATTGGAGAGTGAAGGGCTCTTCGTCGTGCGCTTTGCGAACGAATACCGCCCGCTGAGCGCACTTGCGTCCGTGAAAGCTCGACATGTCTTACGCGCGTCGGCTCCGGTTCCGTTGCTCGTGCAGATGCTGGGATGGTTCCGTGCCGAAATCAACGGACGCCCGATCAAGTGGATCCGGCACCGCGATCAGCAGATTTTCAAGTACGTCGCGCTGAAGTCGAGCGGGCGCGCTTCACGCGCCGAACTGACCGAGCTCTTTTGGCCCGGTGGTGAAAAGGAGCTGGCATCGCAGTGCCTTCGGACGGCACTTTCCAACATTCGCAAAGCGATTGCGCAGGTCGTCGGCTTCGATGCCGTCAGCGCGTACTTCAGCGTAAACGGCGACGCGTCCATAGACTTCAATAAAGTCGTCGTGGACGTGCACAGGTTCACCGCTTATTGCGATGACGGCGACGAAGAGTACGAGCGCGGCGAGCTGCAGGTCGCCTATGCTCACTACCGTCGTGCCGCCGAACTCTATCGCGGGGACCTCCTGATCGCCGACGTCAAGGAGCCTTGGGTCGCCGCGCAGGCCGCTATGCTCGAACACCGTCAGCGCGCGACGCTCGACCGGATCGCGGAGAGTTCGCCGGGGCTCGCGGCTCGCGTGGCGTTCGCATCGCGCGCGCATCTCACCGCCGGCTAGCTACGCCGTGCGAGCGTTCTGGCTGAGCGCAGCTATTCTGTTCGCGTCGGCGTTGGCGCTGGGGGTTCAAACGAACGTCGTTGCGCGAACCGGGTTTTTGCTGGGCGACTTTCGGGCCTTCTACTGCGCGGCGCGGGTTGCGTCGCACGGCGCCGATCCGTACCGCACCGAACCGCTTCGGACCTGCGAATACGCCGCCGGAGGCCCGGGATTTTTCGAAAGGAATCGCGGGGTGGCCGTACCTGCGCCGTTGCCGGGTTACGCGATTGCGGCGGTCGTTCCATTTGCAATGCTGCCGTTCGGTGTTGCGGCCACGTTATGGGCCGCGCTGCTTTTGGCGGCCTGGATCGTCGCGGTGGCGGCGCTGGCGCAATGCGCGTCCGTTTCATGGCAAATCGCCTTCGCGATATTCTCGCTCGCGCTCGGTGTGCTCTCGCTCCCGTTTGGGGAAATCGTTCCGCTGGCGGTCGCGTTCGTTTGCCTTGCGGCCTATTTTGCGCGGGAGGGACGCTGGCTGGGCGCCGCGCTCTGCGGCGCCGGAGCGCTTGTCGAGCCGCATCTCGGGCTGCCGGTTTGCATCGCGTTCGTGGTATGGGCGCCGGCTACACGCTGGACGCTGGTCGTTTCAGCCGGCCTCCTGGGGCTCGTTTCGCTCGCGATGCTGGGCCCGGCGGTAAACCTCGAGTACTTTGCGACGGTGCTTCCGGCACATGCCCTTTCCGAGATTTCTCGCGACACGCAATATAGCCTTAGCGCCATTCTCTTTGCATTTGGTGTCTCGGCCCGCGCTGCCATCCTAGCAGGAACGGCATGCTACGTGGCGATGCTTCTGGTGGGAACGCTGCTCGGAGGCTGGATGACGCAGCGAACCGGCAACAAAGCTTTCCTCGTCTGCACGCCACCCGCGTTCGCGGTCTTTGGCGGCAGCTTTATCCATGCGACCCAGATCGCGGCGGCGCTCCCGGCTGCGGTGCTGCTCGTGCAGCACGCGCAGCCACGCCATCGCACGGCGGCCGCCATCGCGCTGCTCGCGCTAACCGTACCTTGGGGATGGATGATCTCGCCCGCATTCCTGATCGCTCCGCTTCTCCCGATCGCCTATCTCGCATGGTGTTGTTGGAACGAGAACCTGCGCGCGACGCTCCTTGCCGGGTGTGCAGCGGCAGTGCTGGCGCTGGTCTTCGTGAAGCTGGCGCTCGCGCCGCACGCGGCCGTCCACGTAGCCGCGCCCGCGATCGACGTGCATCTGGCCGAGGCGACTTGGAGTATTTTTACTCAGAACACGTCAACGCATGCGCTCGCGACCTGGATTGCCCGCGTGCCGACGTGGGCTGCGTTGGGACTCCTGCTCGCCGTCCTCGCGATCGAATCGGGGCTTCTCGCAACAAAGGAGCGCCGCTCGCTGCAGTATCGCCCCCGAGAGGTATCGTAAAGTGCGGCGCGCGCCGGCGATCGTTCTGGCGATCGTCTGCACGGCATTGCCAATCGCCTTGCAGTGCGCCGCCGATCGCCACGCCGGCTGGCAGATGGTTGATTTTCGCTCTTACTATTGCGCGTCACTGGCTCAGCGCGAAAATGCTAATCCGTACTTCGCCGCGCCCTTGCATCGCTGCGAGAGCCGTACGCCTGCGCCATATTATCGCGCACCCGCCGCGGTGACCGTACCCGCGCCGTATCCACCGTACGCACTCGCACTTCTCGAGCCGTTGACGCTCGTGCCGTTCGCCCTTGCGGCCGTCGTGTGGTGGCTCCTCCTCGCAAGCGCGATCGCACTAGCTGCGTATGCGATCGCGCGAGTGACGGCGCAGCCGCTGCTCGCCGGCTGGGCGGTCGTTGGCCTCTCGCTTGGGCTCACGTGCTTCTCGGCGGGAAACGCAATGCCGCTAGCGGTTGCGGCGGTGACCCTCGGAGCGCTCTACGCGCAGCGCAGCAAATATGTGGCCGCCGCGCTGGCGATTTCGCTCGGGATGATCGAGCCGCAAATTGCACTTCCCGCGGTGGTTGGATGCTTCATCGGATTTCGATCGATCCGCCTCCCTCTGGCCGTGGCGTTGCTGGCACTGGGCACGATTTCGCTGGTAGGCGGCGGTGTGGCGCACAATCTCGCGTACTTCACGACGGTTCTACCTGCGCACGCGCTCTCGGAAGTCTCGCGTGACAATCAATATAGTCTCTCGACGGTCGTCGCTGCATTCGGACTCCCCGATAGAGCAGCGGTGCTGGCCGGCAGCGCTGCATATCTGGCAATGCTCGGGCTTGGAGTTGCGGTTGGCTTAGCGCTCGCACGGCGGTATGCCGAGCCCGCCTTCGTACCGCTCGTTCCGTGCGCATTCGCGTTGCTCGGGGCGTCGTTCGCTCACACCGAAGCCATCGCCGCAGCTGTCCCGGCCGCGCTCTTACTCTGCGTCCGCGCTCGCGAATATCGCGGCTGGATTTTCGCTGCGCTGGTACTGCTGGCGGTGCCGTGGATGTATGCGACGTCGGCGGCGCTCTTTCTCGCGCCGTTCTATCCGGTCGCCTATCTCACGTACGCGCTCTGGCGCCGCGATCGGACCACCAGCGCAGCCGCTGGAGTTGCAGCCGCCGCAGCGATCCTCGGTCTGTTTGCCTTGGCAGCGTCTTCTAGCCATGTCATCGCCGGCGTTCACCCGCATCCGCCGATCGATCCGCGGCTGGCTGAGGCGAGTTGGCGAAATTTCGTGCTCGGCAATTCGACGAATCGACTCGTCACGTGGCTCTTGCGCCTGCCGACGTGGGCAGGGCTTATCGGCTTGGTAATCGCCGCGATTGCAATCTCGCGAAGGTCACCTGCTCCAACCAGCGCCACTTCGGCTTCGTTCGACGCCCCGTCCCTCATGGATCTTGACCTTCGTAACGACGCTATGGGCGTTTAGCGGTCTTTCTTTTCCATCGCTCTGATGTGGTCGCACGAGCTGCATCGAGGTTCCGATTCCGAAAGTGGTAAAGACAGCAGCGAACGTGGACTCACAATACCTGATGAGCACCGCTCGTAACCTCGTTGATACGAACGGATATTCAGCAAAGCTCCAAAACGCGAATCCGCCCGCGATCCCAAGCGCCGTCGCAAGCCAGAAGCCACCGCCGCGTTCGACCGTGAAAGTTACAATCGGATCGTGCACCAGATAGATACTGTACGACGCTAGGCCGACGGCGGTCAGAGCGGAAAGGGAAAGCAGACGACGGATCCACGCAAACTCGCCGGCAGCGGCGACGAACGTAAACGCCGAGAGATACCAGATCGGTAGGTGATCGGCGATGTCAAAAGCTGTGTAGGGGGTCACCGCGGCATAGGCAATCCCGGCAGTGCACAAAAGCAGTGGCCACCATCCCAGGCGGATTCCGCGGACGTGGATGTCAGCGGCGACGATTCCAAGGATAAACGGAGCAAAGTAGAAGGTATCCACGTTCTGGGCTTTGGTCAGGAATGCGAAGAAGATCGCAGTTCCGATCAGCGCAAACGCCCGCGGAGACTTCGTCCAGACCCAAAGCATAATCGGGAACAGAAAGTACCAACGAAACTCTACTGGCAATGTCCAGAAGGGCGCCGATACCATCTTAACGGCCTGGTCAAAAAAGAGAGCCTGTGACAGGACATCTATACCCGTCACGTGCCCCATCCCGGACGGTATGGGGTATGCCAGCCTAGTAATGGCGACGCCAAAAAGTAAGGTTGTAAGGATCGCTATCCAATAGGGAGGCACGATCCGGACGATACGATGCGCAGCATAGCGCACCACGTCGAAGTTCGTTGCCTCACCGCGGCGCAGTTTTGTGAGGCTCGGGTAGGATAGGCAAAACCCAGACAAGACGAAGAACAGGTCGACGCCATGATTGCCGTGAGCGAAAAACCGTGCCAACGGGCTATGTATGCGCGAGGCCACCAGCCCGTGGTGTACGACGACTAGCAAAACGGCAACGGCTCTAAGGCCATCGATGTAGGCGATCCTTCGCCGCTCAGGCAGCATCGGCGCTTACTCTATCTAGCGGCCCACCAGCGGCGCGTTCCGGAGTCAAGGTGAATGTGATCTTCGTAAAAGCCGATTCCGCCGGAACGCGCTTGCGCCCAGCAGACGTCGAAAAGCTCGCGCATCGAGACGCCTTCGACGTAGAAGTCGACGGCTTTCGCGAAGCAGTGCATGCTGTTGCGGGCCGCGCCCTCGATCGCCTCGTTCGTCTTTACGGTGCGATAGCCGCTCGTCACGATTAACGGACGGCGGATTCCAACCAGCGCCAGCGCCTGCTGTGCTTCCCACAACGCTTCGATAGCGACGATGTCGAACCGGACGTAGCCCTGAGCCGGCGTAACCGCCCGGTCGCGCATGGCCCAGCAGATCATGCGGTATCCGGGAACGTAGAGGGTGCGGCCGTCGAGGGAGAAGGGCGCGACGATGTCATCGGAGTAGCCCTCGCGCCGGAGCCACAGAACGCGCTTCGTCGCGTCTGGTACGGCGGCGCGAACGGCTCGCGGTGAGATCCCTGCCAGTGCCGCGCCGGCCAGGGCGCTCAAAAAGTTCGGACGTCGCATCAGCTGCTCGTCCCTAGGTGCGGATCTGCGCGCGCCAGCGGCGTATGCCACGCTCGACGAATTCGCGGTTGGCGACATCGGTTCGCCACGCCTCGGAGAACGGCGCGCCTTCGCTTCGCGGGCGGCGCTCCCGGTCGAGATCGTCGAACCTAATACGGGTCGGGACTCGGACACCATCCCCGGAAACGATGGCTTGTTGCGTCGGAAGGCTCGGTAGGGCCGAAAGCATGTCGCGCGCGACGTCGGGGAGCGCCCGAGCAATGATTTGTTGGTCGCCATCGCTTCCCATACGCATCGCAAAGATGGTCCCGCATTGCGAGAGCGCGGCCAGGGAGAGCTCGGAGGGTCGCTGCGTTATCAATCCAAGCGAGATCCCGTACTTGCGCCCCTCCTTCGCGATCTGGGTGATGATGCGAATCGTTTGCCCAAAGCCGAGACGTTCGTCGGCGGGCACGTAACGCTGCGCCTCTTCACAGGCGAGCAGAAGTGGCGGCATGCGCTCGTGATCGCACCAGACGCTGAAGTCGAAGAGCACGCGGCATAGCGTCGAGACGATGACGTCGGCGATCTCCGAGGGCACTCCCGAAAGGTCCACGATCGTGAGCGGTTTCCCGTTCACCGGCACCCGCAATAGCCGACCGACGATCTCGGCAAGGTTGTCTTCTTCAGAGGAGAAGAGGAAGTCGAATCGCCGGTCGCTGCGCAGTGATTCGATTCGCGCGCGTAAGCGGAGATATGGCATCGAGGTGTCGGGCTTGCCGAGACGGCCCATTTGATCGTTGATGTAGCGCGAGAGCTCGTGGACGCGAAACGGGACCGGCGTGTCGACGGTAATAACCTGTCCTCGCGGATCGTAGCGCTCGTAGTTTCGACGGGCGGTCGTTATCGCGTCCTTGAGAATCAGCGCCTGCGAGCCTTGCTCCGTCTCGGAGCCGCCACGCACCAGCACTCTGGAGACCTCTTCAAAGTTGAGCAGCCAAAGCGGCAGCTGCAGATTGTCGACGCTGATGACGTCCGCAAGCGCGCCGAACGCGCCGGCATATTCGTTGTGCGGATCCAGGAGCACAACGTGAGCGTTCGAATGTTTTTTCAGGATCGCGGAGAGGATTAACGCCAGCGCACACGACTTCCCCGAACCGGTCGTGCCGAGTATGGCAAAATGCTTTCCGAGTAGCTCGTCGGTGAAGACGAACGCTGGGCGTTCGCGCTCTTGGCAGAGCGTGCCGATCCGAATGCTTGCTTGTGAGGGCTCACCATAGATCGCGCTAAGATCCTCTTCGCTTGGAGCGACGACCGCCTCGCCCGGCACCGGATGGATCGAGACGCCGCGGCTAAACTGAACCCGGCCGTCGAAACGAACGAGCTCACCCAGCAGATCGGCGATAAGAAGCTGGCCGGCGGGCGCGTTGGATCCGGCACGCACTTCGGCGATGCTCGCGGCGATCTCGCATGCGCCGTTGATCACCTTGACGAGCGACCCGACGCGCAACGATTCTTCGGCGGCTGACGTGTCGATCGCAACCGTAATGCGCGAGCCGGCGACGCCGACGACGTAACCGGTTGGTGCCGTCAGCGGTTCGGCCGGGCCGTTATTCGAGAGCGAGCCGATCACCGATAGACACCTGTCGAGTCTTTGAGGCGGCCGCACCCAGTTCTACAACCGCGCGTGCGTTGCGCGCGCCGATGATGAACCGGTGGCGTGGGACGGAGTAGCGTACGCTGAGCACGCGATTTTGACCATCCAAGAAAATCGCGTCGATCTCGCGGCGCATTCCGAGCGTGTGAATCGCGCTGCAGTTATCGAACCAAAGACCGTCGTTGGGGCGTACTTGTGCGCACGAAAGAAAGCCGGCCAGGCGACGCCACCACGACGTAGCCTTCTCGACGTTCTCCGCAAGGATGCTTCCAGTGCGGAGATTTCGCAGCCGAGCCGTCTTCATCGCAGCATCCCGAACGGAAGAGCGATCCCGGTCGCGGCCGCGATGTACGGCGCAAACGCGATCGGTCCGCGCGCGGCTTTTGGAAGCCGTTGTGCGATCACGGCCGCGACGCAGGCCAGCGCCAGCGCAAAAAGCGCCAGCGGCGCACCGAGCGCGGCACCGGTGATTGCCACGAACTTTGCATCACCCCAGCCCATGCCGTGCCCGCGCGAGTACAAGGCGGCCGCGGCAAAGAATGCGGACGGGATCGCCGCCGACCAGAGCACTTCCCAGTCGCGCTGCCCGAGCGCGAGGAGTAACAACGCGGCGAGGGGACCCAGCGTGAACGCATCGGGGACGATCCCGCAGCGCGCGTCGCTGCACCAGCAAGCCACAAGCGCAAAGACGACGATCGCCGCCGCAACGATCTGCAGAGGCGCGGCGCTCCAAGCGAGCAACATTCCGCCGATCAGTGCCGCGGCCGCAACCAGCATGACGATCGGCGGTGTACGTGGCGCCGGACCATCGTCGGCGGGTGCTACGCGCGAGCAGAGTGCAGCGCTTAACTCGGTGGCGATGAAGGCGATGCACCCGAAGACGCCCGCGGCTACGGCGATGCCGGTCATGGTTTCGGCGCGAAATAGTTCGCGAGGACGGTTCCGAAGATGATCACGAAAATCGACGGGATCATGAAGACGATCATCGGGAAGGTCATCTTCACCGGCAGCTTGCCGGCCATTTCCTCGACCAGGAGGAGCCTTCGCTTGCGCGCATCATCCGCGAGCTCGATCAGCAACTTGGCGATGTTTGCCCCGAGGCGCTCGGCTTGGGTGATTACCCGCAGCGCGTTCCGTAAATCGGATTGATTCGTTCGCTCGCCGACCGCCTTCAACGCCTCGGCCCGCGCCCGCCCTAGTCGAATCTCCGAGAGAGCCTCGCGGATCTCGTCACCGAGCGGGCCTGGCGCGGTATCGACGGCGTATGCCAGCGCGGCATTGAGCGCCAGTCCCGCTTGCACGGTCGAAGCGACCATGTCTAAAAAGTCCGGCAAGCTTCGTTGAATTGCGTCTTTACGCGCCTGGATCGCGCGATCGAGGACCATGAAGGGCAGGTATCCGCCGGCGAACGTGAACAACGATACCAGCAGGATTACCCAAATGGGAGCAAGGGCGAAAAACATCCAGATCAGCAGCGCCGTTGCAAAACCGAAGCAGCCGCCCGCAACCACGCGCATCAGAAACTTCGGCGCCGTGTCGGTGTACCACCCCGCTTCGATGAGCCGGCGCGCAAGCAGCGCGCGCCGTTCGCTGCTGAAGAGTCGCTCGACAAACTGCGACTGCTTCGAATCACGGCCGGCCTGCTCGCGGGACTTGAGCGCGTCGAGCTGCTCGGAGAGTATGCTCTTCGATGGAATCAGTGAGATCGCGAGCAGAAAGATTACGAGCGCGAAGAGCGCCGGAATGAGGAATGGCAGAAGGAGCACCATCAGACGTTGACCCGGAGGAGTAACTTCAGCCAGAAATAGCCGCCCAGCTCCATGATAGCGATGGTCAGCAGGACGATGTGGCCGATGTTGGTGTAGAGCAGCGCATATCGCATGTCGGGCTGCGTCAAAATGATGAATAGTCCAAGCACGATTGGTATCAGCGTGAGCACCCAGGCGCTCATCCGGCCCTCGGCCGTGAGCGATGAAATCTTTCGATGAACCTGCCGGCGGTCTTTGATCGTGCCCGCTAGCTGATCGAGGATTTGCCCCAGGTCGCCGCCGGTCTGCGACTGCACCCGAAAGACTCGCGCCATCATCAGCGTCTCGTTGCATGGCATCCGCTCGGCGAGATCGTCCATGGCATCATAGATGCTGACGCCGAGATTGCTCTGACCGACGACGCGCCGAAACTCGGAGTGCGCCGGATCGGGCAGCTCGTCGATCGTTATCGTCAAGGCTTGGCGCAGCCCTAAACCGACGCGTATCCCGCCGCCAATCAAGCGCATCGCGAGCTCGAGCTGCGAGATGAATGCATCGAGGCGCTTACGGATCCGGAAATTGAGATAGCTGTAGAAGAAGAGCGCTCCTCCCCCCGCGACGAGCGGGAGCAGCAGCAGCGCGACCGGCAGCCCGGGGTGTAGCAAGAGAACGATCACGATCCAAACGAGTGCTACGGCCCCGGCTATCGTCAACACGATGTCTTGCGCGCTCATTTTGATCGCGGCCCGCTCGAGCCGGTCGGAGAGAGTGCGGACCTTGGCGGTCGCGCGGAAATTGACCGATCCCCAGAAGGAGAAGAACGCCAGGATCGTGGTCGCGGCGACGCCGGCGAAGATCGCAAATGGTGCGAGCGTGCTTACCATATCGAATGCAGCAGCGCGAGCTTGTTCAAGCCGCTGGCGTCGTACTTAATGCCGTACTCCTCGAAACGCCTCAAGCAGTTGGGCTGAACGCCGGTGTAGGCAAACTCGCCGACGACCTTGTTCTCTTTATCAACCCCGTGTTGCGAGAACCGAACCAGCTCTTGCATCGTGACGATGTCGCCCTCCATCCCAACGACCTCACTGACCGCAACGATCTTGCGCGACCCGTCGCGGAGGCGCGACGTGTGCACGACCAGGTCGAGGGCGCTGGCGATCTGCTCGCGGATCGCCCGCACGGGCAGATCGAAGCCGGCCATCAGCACCATCGTTTCGATGCGCGAGAGCGCGTCGCGCGGACTATTGGCGTGAACGGTCGTCAGCGAGCCGTCGTGGCCGGTATTCATTGCTTGCAGCATGTCGAGCGCCTCGGGTCCGCGGCACTCGCCGATGATGATTCGGTCCGGGCGCATGCGCAGTGCGTTACGGAAGAGATCGCGGATGCGAACTTCGCCCGTGCCTTCGATGTTGGGCGGTCTCGACTCGAGACGGACGACGTGCGGCTGGTTGAGCAGAAGCTCCGCGGCATCTTCGATGGTGACGATGCGTTCGCGCTCCGGCAAGAACGACGAAAGGATGTTCAGGAAAGTGGTCTTGCCGGAACCCGTCCCTCCGCTCACGAGCAGGTTGAGGCGCGCTTCGACGGCGGCGCGCAGTAAATCGATGACTTCGGGCGGCGCAGAGGCCGAGTTGATCAGGTCGTCCATCGTTAGGCGGTGATGGCCGAAGCGCCGGATCGTGAGCATCGAGCCGTCGATGGCAAGCGGCTCGATGATTGCGTTGACGCGCGATCCGTCGGGTAATCGCGCGTCAACCATTGGCGAAGCCTCGTCGATGCGTCGGCCCAATGGCGTCACGATGCGCTCGATGATCAAACGCAGCTGACGTTCATCGGTGAACCGCTTCGTCGTCGGTTCGATGACCCCGTGCCGTTCGACATAGATGGTATCGGGGCCATTGACCATGATTTCGGTGATATCCGGATCTTTGATCAGATCTTCCAGCGGTCCGAAGCCCAACGCTTCATCGATGATCTCTTGACGCAGGCGCGCGAGATCTTCGGCCGATCCGTGAAACTTACGCTGCGCAACCAGTTCGGCGGTGACGTTTTCGACGGTGGCGCGCAACTCGGCGAGCCTCGACGCATCGGTGTGCGCGAGTCCGGCAGAGACGAGGTCTACCTGGCGCAGCAGCGCTTCATGCGCGTCGCGCTTGAAGATGTCGCGTTCGGCTTCGAGCGCGGGATTCTTTGGTTTGCCGTTGCCGTTGCCGTTGCCGCCCACGTACCGGCGCCGCGTGCTAGCCCCATTCCGGTCCCCGACTGGCGAGTCCGAGGAAGGCTGCAGTGCCGCTAGCGGTGCTTCGGGGGTCAGCGATTGAATGTACCGCGCGAGTCCGGCGACGCTCCGTGCATAGTTGCGGTGGGTCGAGAGCGGGACCTCGGCCACGATCCGGTTGCCGAGCACACCCTCGATATCGCCCCGCGGCACCATTCCAATTTCGCTGCGCGCATTGGTCACCAGTTCGATGCGCTCGGGTGGAATGCCGAAACGCTCCAAATCTGCGACCATCTGCTGCGCGCCGGCCGCGCCCAAGAGCGTGGGTTCGAGCACGATGAAGAAGCGAGCGGCGCGCGCGATAAACGGCCGAACGGTCGCAGCGAAGGGCTGCGGTGCGTCCACGACAATCGTGTCAAAGCCGGTCATTCCCGAGACAAACGCCTCGACCGTCTCCTCTTCAAGGCTGAACGCCGCGTCGTATCGCTCGGCCAGCTCGACGACGCTCACGCCGTCGCAACGCGCGCTCGAGATCGGCGAAGTGCTTCGCGCCGTGTCGAGACTACGCACGATGTCCAAAAGCAGCGCGATGCTGCGCCGCCCGGTCAGATCGGCATCCACCAGCGCGGTGTTGCCGTCTTCGCGCAGCTTTCGTACGAGCTCACGGCAGAGCGTCGTCGTGCCGGAGCCGCCTTTGGAACCGATGAAAACGGCGATTCGAGAGTCCGGCATCGCTTGTTACTGCGGGGCCGTCGGATCGACGATCTTATCACCGACGATCAGTTGAACGGAGCTCGAACGTGCCACGTGCGATTGGGCTGCGGCGATGGCGGGAACCGGAGCCGGCGGCGGCAACAACGGCATCGCGGGCGCGGCGGGTGCCGGGTCCCCGAGATCGATCGTCAGCTGCTCGGCGGGTTCCGAGCGAATCGGCTCGCGCGGCGAGCGCAACGCCAGCCGAATGTTGGCATTGGCATCGGCCCACGCCAGCAAATCTGCCTGCTTGGGATTGACCTCCAGCGTCACCGTGGCCGCCGCCTCTTCCTGCGGCGAGGGCGTCGCCGACACGTTCTCGAGGGAGTTCCCGACCGCGAGGACGCGAATGCCGCGTAGAATCGTCACGGCCTTCCCGGGCGTGCCGTTACCGTGCTGGGGCGGAACCGCGATGACGTCAACGCGGTCGCCGGGCTGGATCAGGCCCGCGACGCCTTTCACACGATCGATCGGAATGCTTACTGCGCGCATTCCTTCGCGTAAGCGCACCGGCAGGGCGAAGGCGACGTTCGTGCCGATCTTCGACGCGGTTAGTTGCGATCCGGAGGGAATCGTAATCAGCGCGAGCGATCCGACGGCGCGACTCGGATCGGCGAGCGCATCCGGCTCCAAGGTGCTTGCCGAGCGGGTTTCGGTGCGGAACATCGCCGGCGTGATCTGGGTACGCGCGGGAATATCTTGGGTCGCGACCAGTACCTGCCGCTGCTGGCTCTGCGCTGGGCGCAGCGACGAAAGATACGTCAGCGTGAGCCATCCGGTTCCTACGGCCAAAACAATAGCGATCAAAAGGGTCGTACGACGAACGTTCATTATAGCGTTATCCTTAAGAATGGGGCGACGCTCTGCGAAAGTGCGATCAGCGCCGCACCGAATGCAAACGCAACGGCGTAAGGTAACATGGCCCTCTTACGCGAGGCGTCTTCCTGCGGAACTCCCATCGTTATCGACATGGCGCGCGAGAGCGAAGCGCGCGCGTTTCCGCGCAAAACGATAAAGCCCACGGCCAGTATTCCGCCGCCGATCGCCGAGTAGAGCAGAAATGGCACGCAGAGCGGGTAGCTGAGCATGCCCGATGCTGCGATCGCAAGCTTGATGTCTCCGCCGCCGATGCCGCCCTTGGAATAGATCAGCGTACCCGCCGCCGTGAGCACGGCCATGACGAGCAAACTGATCGCCACGGCGCGCAAGCCCGAAAACGAGTGAACCGCCAGTGCGGCCAGGGCCAGCGATCCGATGAGCCAGTTGGGAATGCGACGCGACCGCACGTCGCAGTAGCTGGCCGCCAAACAGGCGGCGAGCGTTAACCAAACGCTGGTCAGGGTGTCCTCGTTAAGCTAGACGGTGCCGGCGACGCTGTTGAAGATTGCAAGAAGGTTCGTGCCGAGCAGCTGCACGCCGACGATCGCGACCATCGCGATAAAAGCGACCAGCAGCCCGTACTCAACCATCGTGGCCCCCTCTTCGTCGCGCCAGAGCGATTGCAGATTGCGCATTGAGTCCTCTACTTTCTATAAACTCGACCCTGCCGGGTGAGATAACGGGCGGGGCGCTTCGGTGACCCGTCGCGCCCCGCTGATGGGTTGGGGTTAAACCGAACCGGCGACGGTGTTGAAGAGTGCGAGAAGGTTCGTGCCGAGCAGCTTAACGCCGGCGATCGCGACCATCGCGATGAAGGCGACGAGCAGGCCGTATTCGACCATCGCGGCACCTTCTTCGTCGCGGATCATTGTCGTGAGCGTGGTGATCATCGTTTCTCCTTTTTTGAAGTGTGATCGGTTTCGATTGAACGCGTGGCGCTACCAGATTCCGCCGGGAAACGCTTCCCAAGGAACTTTGACCCCCGCGTTCGGAGCATCGACCAGGATCTGGGCGCTGGCGGACGTGACGCCCGGCCCCGACGTCGCCAGAACGTTCAGGAAGGTTTCACGAGTAAAATCGGGCGCGATGGGAATGATCGCTTGAAAATTCCCTGCGGAGTCCGCGTTTAAATCGTGTCGGCTTACCAGAACGTTGGGGATGTCGGAGGAGAGCGTCGCGAGAAGCGTGATGCGAACCGGCGCCGACGGCGGCGCCGTTCCGGTGACAAGGACCGCTTCGGCTCCTTTGAGCGGTGCAACGCTCAGCACGATCGTCCCGTGAAGCTCGGCAAGGCTCGCCTCATCCGCTGCTTCGGCCCGCTCTTCCGCCGCTTGCGCGTTCGCGATAGCAAGGTAAGCTTGCCTCGCGAGTCGTTCGAGGTGGTTGGCGAGTGCGGATGAGACGAAGATGTCGTTGGACGCATAGCGCGGCGCGATCGAGGTCGTTTCGACTCGATCGTTGACATCGTACACGTTATTGCCGGGGCGAATGACGAGTACGATCCCTGGTCCGCTAAGTTGTACGGCGCGCTCTGCAGCAAGCCACGTGTACTCTAAATGAGCCGCGCGGGCTACGCTGGACAGCGGTATCTCTTGCTGCGCCGGGGCCGCGACGCATGGCGACGCGAGCAGCGAACACAACACAAAAAGAGCCAACTGACTAAAAAGCCGCATGTAAAACCTCCATGCTCCTGGTGCGGCTGTATCATGCCATTGCCGGCTGCTGGTTGCAATAACGTCGGCCGCCGATCCGATAAAATCTAACAAGGCGCCGACGATTCGTTAACATGTTAACGCCCAATTCCGTGGCATAATGCCAGGTGAAAACGGCCGCCTAGAAGCGTCCGTTTCTGGCCTATGCCCTTGGAGGACCGGATGACATCGTTTACTCGTAGGATCGCCGCAGCGGCAGCGGCACTCGCCTTCGTCTTGTACGCGGCGCCGGTGTCGGCCGATCAGGTGAGTTTGCTTTCAATTCAGTCGGGGCACTCGGTGGTCCTCAACGCGCGAGGCCTAACGCGCGTGGCGGTCGGGGACGGCCGCATCGCTGGTGCCGTCCCGATCGGCACGGCCCAGGTGGTGATCAACGGTAAGGAGCCAGGGCATACGACGGTCTTCGTCTGGGCCGGCGGCCAGCGGGTGACCTACGAAATCACGGTGACGGAGCAGCAGCTCGACGACGTCGCGCAGATGCTGCGCACCGCGATTGCGACCCCAAGCGTCGAGGTCGTCAGCTTCGATCATTCGATCGTGGTGCGGGGCACCGTGCGCGACGGCGCGCAGTTCCAACGGATCGCGGACATCCTGTCCCGCTTCGATCCGATCCTTAAAGGTCAGAAGGCCGTCCTCGTCAACGCGGTGACCATCACACAAAATCTCTCCGACCTACAGCGCGCCATCGCCAATCTGCCCGGCGCGAGCAACATCCGCGTCGATCCCGACGGCAAGGGCAACGTGATCGTAAGCGGCAACGCGAAAGACGCGGTCACGGCCGAGGCGATCCTCGACCGCGCCCGAGGGCTGGCGGGTCCTTACTTGGCCAGCAACGGTCAGCTCATCGATCGCCTGAGCTCGCTGACCGACAGCCAGATCGACATCAAAGTCTACGTGCTCGAAGTCGACAAGACGGCGCAATCCAACCTCGGCCTGCAGCTCTTTGCTGCGCAACCCGTGACCGGCCAAATCGTGCCGAACTTCATCGCGCCGTCAATCCCATTCATCGAGTCGCCCTCGCTGCCGGGCTCCGGTCTTGGCTTCACGATTCAGCCGTTCTATCGCACGCAGACGCTTGCTCCGACCCTGAACCTTCTGATGTCGGAGGGTCACGCGAAGGCACTCGCGAGCCCGAACCTGGTGACGAGCCCGGGGACCAAGGCGACCTTCCTCGTGGGGGGCCAGATCCCGGTGGTGACATCGACGGGTTTGGGAGCAGTCAACGTGCAGTATGAGCCATACGGCGTCCAGCTGAACGTGACGCCGCACATTCTCGGCAACGGATCGGTGGAGGCGGCCATCACCCCCGACATATCGGCGCTCGACTATACGAATGCCGTGATCGTTTCCGGGTTTACGATACCGGCGTTGACCGAGAGCAAGCTCTCCACCGACGTCATCACGCGGCCGGGCGAGAGCATTTTGATGGGTGGATTGGTTCAGCGGCTCGAGCGCAAAACCGTCTATAAGATCCCGCTGCTCTCGGACATTCCGATTCTCGGCAAGCTCTTCACGTCGACCCAATATCTAAATCAGCAGAGCGACGTCGTCTTTGTGATGACGCCGGAGATCGTCAATCGCTAGTCAGTTGTAGAGAGAAGGAGAGTCTCGTCATGCGCGCACGCCATCAGGAACGCGGGCAGGTTCTGCCCCTCATCGCCCTCTGCTTAGCCGTGTTGATGGGTTTCGCGGGTATAGCGGTGGACGTCGGCTACTGGGAGTATCAGCAACGCGAGCAGCAGAACGCGGCCGATGCCGCGGCCCTAGGCGGCGCGCAGCAGCTGCTCTACAGCACGACGGGTTGTCCGAATCAGTCCGCCGCGAACACCGCCGGCCAAGCCGACGCCGCAAACAACGGATTCGCCAACGGCGGCAATACAACCGTCACGATCGCCAACCCGTCCACGATCGGCACCTATGCGGGACAGAGCTGCGCGGTCTCGGCCCTGATCACGCGCAAGGGCGTCGGCTCGTGGTTCACGCGTCTCTTCGGCTTTGCGAAGGGCGCAACCGAGACGACGCAAGCCGTAGCGACGCTCACCGCGAACAGCAGCGGCTGCATCTACCTTTTGAGCGCGACGACCTCGACGAACTTCAATGGTGCGAACGTGCAATCGCCGAGCTGCGGCATCTTGATCAACGATACGGCGAACTTCAACGGAGCGACGGTCAATGCGAAGAGCATCGGCTACGCCGGCGCCGCACCCAACGAAAACGGCGCCACCTTCACGAATGCATCGCCGGCTCAAATGCTACCGGTGCTCGACCCGTGCCCGGAGATCGCCGGCTGCGGCTACGTAACCAGCAACCCGCCGGCGCTCACGAACTGCCAGAACGTCAACGATAACGGTTTGACGGTCACGTTTCCGGGCGGCGCCACTCCCACTTGCTTCAACAATTTGAATCTCAACGGTGCAACGGCAACTTTTAAGCCGGGACTCTACATTTTCAACGGGGGCACCAACTTCAATGGCGCGTCGCTTTCCGGAAGCGGCGTGACGTTCTATGTTACCGCCAACGGAACGCCCCCGAACTTCAACGGCGTCTCAAGCGCGAACTTTACGCCTCCGACTTCCGGCAACTACACCGGCGTGCTCTACTACCAAGTGCCGTCCAACACCCAAAGCCCGAACTTTAACGGCGCGAACGTCTCGTTCAGCGGCCTGGTGTATGCGCCCGGCGCGACCAGCGTTAACTTCAACGGAGCCAGCGGAGGCTATCTCGTCCTGGTCGTCGGCGCGGCCAACTTCAATGGCAGCAGCGCCTACGACTTTGGGCAGCCGCCCGCGGGAGGAAGCCTAATTAAAACGGCGGTGTTGGCACAATGAGGAACTTTTGGCGGTCCGAGTCCGGCGCGAGTCTCGTCGAGTTCGCGATACTGGCGCCGGTTATGCTCGTTCTGCTCGTCGGGCTCATCGAGGTCGGGCGGTATACTTTCTTTGCAATTCTCGCCGCCAATGCGGCACGCGCTGGTGCCGCGTACGGCGCTCAGAGCACCCAAAAGGCCGACGACATACCCGGCATGACGAACGCGGCCAAGCTGGATGGGCAGAGCCTTTCGCAGTGGAGCGTTATCGCCAACCCCTTGTGCTCGGTGAACGGCTCCGCGCTGGGAGCCTGCAGCAATCCGCCGCCGACCGGAACGATCTACTACGTGTCGGTTCAGGTGAACGGCACGTTCCCATCGCTCCTGCACCTCCCGTGGATCTTCAAAAATGGCGTTCCAGTAAGCGGCAAGTCGGTGATGCGGGTGGCTTCACAGTGACGGTGCGGCACCGCGAGCGCGGCAGCAGCTTACCGGAGACCGCGATCGTTATGGCGGTGGTCCTTGCGTTGCTCTTCGGGATCATCGATTTCGGCCGCTGCCTCTATACATACTCGTTTACGGCGCAGCTGGCGCGTCAAGGCGCGCGCTGGATGATCGTGCGGGGCTCGCAATCGTGCAGCAGTTCGACTCCGATCGACAACTGCGACGCCACAAACGCTGAGCTGCAGACCTACGTTCGCAGCCTTAACGAGGGCGTAACCGATCCAAGCCAGATCGCCGCGACGCCAACCTTCCCGACGTGCGCGGCGGGCGCCGCGAACGGCGGTAAGAACGGCCCCGGCTGCGTGGTCGCGGTAACGGTCACGTATCCGTTCGCGTTCATCGCCCCGTTCGTCTCGAAAGCGGCGATCCCGATGTCGAGTACCTCCCAGATGGTCATCTCGCAGTGAGCCGTTGCCGGATTTGAGCTCGGCGCTCGCGCTGCGCGACCCGCAGGCCATTGCCCCGTTCCCTCGTTACGGTTGCGGAACCGCCGTGCAGGCGCGATCCGGCGTGGCGGCATTCTTCGTGCTCGAAAGCTATGACCGGCGCCGCGGCGTTGCGACCTATGCGTTGCAGGTCGTCAATGAGACGCAGACCCGGCTCGTCTGCCGAGCGTGGGTCGTGACGCGCCACGGCAACGCCGCGTTCGCGCATCCGGCGACGTTTGAAATCGAGCCGTTCTCGGCGATCGCGATGCAGATGCCGGTGCGGGTGCGCGATTTCGATTCGTTCGAGCGTGCGGTCGCGGAGATTGCCGGTGACGACGTTCACTACGTCGTCGAAGCCGCGCCGCCGCCGGTACCGTCGCGACGCTCAACCTTTATGATGGCCGCCGCCGCAGTGCTAATCTTCGGAACGCTGGCGATCGGGGCCACGTGCCTGCTGGCCGGCATGATTCCGCGCATCGCGGCGTTTGCGGTGCCGCCGATGGCGCTCGCGGGCACGACCGTTGCCGCCGAGTACGATGCGGTTGGTTTCGGCAGCCTCGCCTACCAGGTTCTGGCGCCGGACGGTCACCGCGTTGCCGGTGGGGCGTTGTCGGATCGCTCCGGCTCGATTCCGGTCGCGCTTTCACCATCGAGTGATGGCGGCGCCTATACGTTGCAAATGACGATGCGCGGACCGCTCGGGAGCGCTAAAGAGGTTCGCGTGCTCAACGCCATACCGCCGAAAATAGGCGGCGGGGCACGTATCGCCGATATCGCCGTAAATCCAATCGTCGCAAAACCCGGGCAGGCGGTCAGCATCGCGTACGCAGCCAACGGCGATAGCGGGTACGTGCGACTCGTCGGAAGCGACGGAACGATTTGGGCACAGAAACCCTACTCGCCCCAGGGAGCGACCGAGTTAACCGTTCCGCCGGTGAGCAGCACCCGCGAAATGCGGGTGATGCTGCACGTCGCCAAGGGGCGCTCGGCGGCAGACTCCAGCGCAGGCCTTTTGGTCGCGACGACCGCACCGAAGCAGGCCGGTGCAGCGCCGACGATCGCGGGCGACGATAATCCCGGTTCCGCAGCCGAGAGCGCAAACAACGGTACTTTTGACGTTCTGACGCGCACCGTGGCAAGCGGCGGTGCGATCCAGGTACGCATTCTCTCGCCGCGCAATGGGATGCGCATCGCGCTGACCGATGGGCAGTCGCGCGAGGTCGCAGGCACGAACGTCGGCGCCGACGTCGAGACCGTGACCTTGAAAGCGCCGGCGGTTACGGTAGCCGCTCGTTATACGGTCGTTGCGGGCTTTACCGACGGCTTCGGTCAGGAAACCATCGTCCAGCCCATTATGGTTCGCCCGTAAGGCAAAACTCTCTGGGAGGGTTTTTGGGCCCGAGGCGCATTAACAACTCCCGGTCGTGGCTCTTGAACGTGTGGCGGTGGTGGGCGGCGGGCTTGCCGGTCTTTCGGCAGCCCTGGGTCTAAAGCAGGCCGGCGCTCGCGTCGAGCTCTTCGAGCGAAGCCGCCTGCTCGGCGGCCGCGCTACGTCGTTCGAGATCGGTGGCGCCGAAGTCGACAACGGCCAGCACGTCTTTCTTGCCTGCTGCGAGGAGTTCATCGGCTTCGCCCGGAGCGTCGGAATGGAGCACGAGCTGCGCCTGCAAGATCGTTTCGACGCGCGCATTCTCTC
>JBARKF010000067.1:0-12740 GCA_049800655.1 Candidatus Cybelea sp. | reverse complement strand
GAATTTCATCAACTTCTGAACGATTCGGCTTTTGTAACCGATAGCGCGCGCCTTTAACCGCGGGCGTTCACGGCAGGGCTGCGGTGGGTACAATTGGGGCGCTATGAGCGCCCGCAAACCCTGGAGTTTCGCATTGGCTTGCGTTTTGCCGGCGGCGAGCCTCATTGCGGGTTGCAATAGCGGCGGATTGCCGGGCCTAGAACGCGGCGCTTCATCGGTGGCGCAATTGCTAAGCTGCGGCGTGCCGGCGCCGCGGCCAGCCTTACCGATCGTTCTGTCGCGCGTAATGGCCGCAGTATGCAAGACGAGCGCAGCGAGAGCATCCTCAACCTCCGTCTCAATGAGGCAGACGAGGCCGGCGGCGTCCGGAGAAGTGGTGCTGTACCGTTTTCGCGGCCGCCACCAGGATGGCGCATTACCTGGGGACAGTCTCATCGCCGACGCCGACGGCGCCCTCTATGGAACGACGGTGTACGGCGGGACACGCGACGACGGCACCGTGTATAAGTTGACGCCAAGAGGCTCCGGCTACGCCGAGAGCGTCCTTTACAGCTTCAAAGGCGGCAAAGACGGTGCGAATCCGGGCGGCCGTCTGATCGCCGACCTCAGCGGTACGCTCTACGGCACGACCACGCTCGGTGGGAACCTCGCCTGCGCCAACGTCCTCGGTAAAGGATGCGGCACGGTTTTCGCGTTGACGCAATCGGGATCGCGTTACATGAAGCGAACGTTGTATACGTTCAAAGGTTATCCGAGCGATGGCACGCAGCCCGACACACTGGTTGCAGACGCCTCGGGCGCGCTCTACGGCTCGACGTCGTTCGGCGGTGATAGTGGAAAATGTTCCACCGAGGGCCCAGGATGTGGCACGGTTTTTCGGCTATCGGAATCGGGAACGAGCTACCAGGAAAGCGTGCTGCACAGCTTCGACGGTGGCCATGACGGTCTCAATCCCACCGACGGTCTACTGATGGATAACACCGGCGCTCTTTACGGTACCACTTTTTTCGGCGGCCGCACCGGCAACGGTACGGTGTACCGGCTGCTGCCCGCTAGACGCGGTTATGCGGAGCGCGTTCTGTATAGCTTCAAGGGTGCTCCTGACGGCTACGGTCCGAACGGCAGCCTTATCCGCGATCGTACCGGAACGTTCTATGGGACGACGCTGAACGGGGGCACCGGATGCGGCAGTGGCGGTTGCGGAACGGCGTTCGCCTTGCGGCCGAGCGGCTCGGCGTACGTCGAAACGGTGCTCTACAATTTTCACGGCGGTTACGATGCCGCATTCCCTACCGGCGGTTTACTCGCGAGCAAGAGTGGAGCGCTCTACGGTAATAGCGGCGACGGCGGCAGCATGTACTGCGACCACGCTGGTTGCGGCACGGTCTTCGAACTCACACCCTCAGGCTCAACCTATACCGATCGCGTTCTGTATGCCTTCGAAGGCGGTCGTAGCGACGGCCAAATCCCGCTTGGTACATTGCTGCGCAAGCGGGGCCGGCTGTACGGAGCGACGGGATACGGCGGCATACGAGACAGTGGAACCGCCTTTAGCGTGACACTCCACTGACCACGCCGGGTGGCACCCCGTTTTAGACCTTGCGATATAAAGCTTGCTAACGTAAACTACGCGTAGAGACTCTGGAGAGCCCGCAACTTAACATGAATCAAGTGGATGCATCTCCCTTTAGGGTAGAGCGCCTCGGGGTCGTGATGCGCCCGGATCCGTCGCGCGAGGATGAAGCTGAGGGTGTGCTCAACCCCGGCGCGGCGCGCGGACCCGACGGCGAGCTCTACCTCTTTCCGCGATTGGTCGGCAACAACAACTACTCGCGGATAGGAATCGCCCGCGTGCTTTTTAACGACAGGGGAGATCCGGCCGGGGTTGAGCGTCTGGGATACGCCCTTGAACCCGAAGAACCGTACGAATTGCGCCCACAAGAGCGGAGCGGTGGTTGCGAAGACCCACGCGTAACGTTCGTCGAACCGCTGGGTCTGTACGTCATGAGCTACGTTGCGTGGGGACCGAAAGGTCCGCGCATCGCGCTCGCGATTTCCGAGGATCTGCTGGAATGGGAGCGCTTGGGCCTGGTCAGCTTTCAACCGGACACCGAAGCAAAGTATGGGGTCATCTTCGACAACTACCACAACAAAGATGCAGCTTTTTTCCCTCAGGCGATACCACTGATCGACGGAACGACGGTCCTCGGAATGCTGCATCGCCCTTTTTACGGCGACGCGCATGCTCCGCCCAAAGGCATCAAGGACCCGCTGCCGAGCATCTGGGTTTCAGGATGCGAAATCGAGTGGGCTTTGCACGACGTCCGCAATCTCTGCGTGATGCGCAAGCACGCTCTCTTGATCGATCCTCAACAATCGTGGGAAAAGCTTCGCATCGGCGTCGGAACCCCGCCCGTGCGAACCCCGCTCGGTTTTCTGATGATTTACCACGGCGTAAGCGGCGAGCTCGCTCGCAATTCCTCGGAGCATAATCACGTCGAGTATGTCGCCGGAGTGCTTGTGGTCCATCGCGAGGGCGAACAACTGATGGAGTACCGGTCGTCAGCCCCTATCTTAATACCGGAGATCGCAGAAGAGACCCTCGGAACCGTCGACAACGTCGTTTTCCCGACCGGCGTCGACGACCGTGGGAATGGGACCCTGGACATTTATTACGGGATGGCCGACAGATACATCGGCGCCGCGCGTCTGCACCTGCCCGAGCAACTCGCGATGGAGGCGCACGAACTCCTCGAAATCCAGCGCCTCCACCGGAAAACGCAACCCTGACTTCTAAGGCTTCTTGGTAAATCCGCCTTGAGTTAGCCAGGTGATCATGATCTGTGGGTACCCCGGCACAAACCGCTGCGGAGGCGACGGATCTCCATTATATCCGCTTTTCGATACGATGAGCTGATGCCCGGCGTTCGGATACGTCTTGATCGTTACATCACGATCCCCGGCACGGGTTAGGTACTCCCGTAAATGCGCCGCTGAATCGGCCGCGTCGACGTTCCGATCGAGCGCACCGTACAGCGCAAGCGTGGGCGTCGACGAGACCCGCAGAAGCGTTGGCGTTGGGTCGAAGGTGACGAAACGTCGCAGCCCGGCGATCATCGAAGGCGGCGGCGGAATGGATATCCCAAGGTCCGGCATCAAGGAGTATTTGAACCACGGTTGTTTTGCGTCGAGGGCATACAGGCGTTTCGTGTAGCTCCAAGCCACCGTGCCATCTAGTGACTCTTCGAACGCGTGCCAAAGGGCGACCGCCTGCGGCGATGCGCCTTCGGCGTTGTGCCGGCGCATCTGTTGTTCGACTTCATAGTCGATATTCTGCGCTAAGGACTCCGTCGGCGCGCTTTTTAGGATCATAAAGGCGAGAGGCCGGTGGAGCGATACCACCGGCGCGCTCCAGCCTCCGTTGCTAAAAGCCCAGATCCCAATGCGACGCGAATCCACGTGCGGGTCGCTGCGCATCACGTCATAGACGGCCGCGACGTCATCGGCTCGCTGGCTCGGTCCGTTGAGAAACCAGTCACCAGCCGACTCGCCCACGCCGCGCTGATCGTAGCTGATAACGTTGATCCCGTTGGATACGAAAAAGGGAATGATGAACCCCATTTCTCGCGTTTCCGGATCGTTGCCGTGAATGAGGATCGCGGTGGCGCGAGGCTTCTCGCCTGCATAGTAGAGTGAAACACCGAGTCGTCCTTGTGGCGCTTGGATGATGCGTCGCTCTTCCAAGACGCCGCTTCGCAAATGCAAGCCAGGCATCGCGCGCAGGTCACCCGTGTGCTGCGTGGTCGAATCGAAGAAGTCGTTCGATGCCGGATCGGGCAGCTCGTGCTTGACGCCGACATAGACCGTGTGTCCCGAGAGATCGTAGGCGCCTGGAGCAAGCGTTGACGCTCGCGCTCCCGCGATAAGTGAGAGCCAGATTGCAAGCACGCCGATGGTTCGCGTCACGCCGGGTATACGTTGCGCTGGAGCGCGTTGTTTCGTGGACCCTAAGGAGCCGACAGGTGGCCCGTAAGCCGCCTTGGCGGCCGGCCGAAACATCGATGCCGCCTACTCCGTACGTGCGGCATGCTAGACGCACGCGGCGCCCCGGAGCTCTCGCTCGTTCGGCTTTACCTTCTGCGAGCGATGTATTTGCTGATCGCGTTGGGACAAGGCATTCAAACGTGGCCCGCAATTCTCCATCACACGCATCCGTGGGATTTCTGGCACGGCGTCGGCATGAGTTTTCTCGGAGCGCTCACCGCGCTTTGCCTTTTGGGAATCCGGTATCCGGTCAGAATGATGCCGCTGCTAATCTTCGAGCTTGCGTGGAAGCTGCTTTGGCTGCTCGCAATTTGGGTGCCGCTCGCGCTGACGCATCGTGTCGACCCCGACGTCGCCGACAATTTCTTCCCGATTTTGCTCGGCGTGATTCTCGTTCCGCTCGTCCTGCCGTGGCGGTATGTTTGGAAAAACTACGTGGGGGCGCCCGGCGACCGCTGGAAGTGACGCCGGAGGCTAACTAACTAACCATCACTCGCATGCCTTATTTTCCTCCTTCGACTTCGTTGTAAACCGGGCGCCATTCGGTAGCGCCATTCGTGCCGATGGGAACCCATCCGATGACCTCGCGCGCAAACTCCGCATTTCGCCGCGACATCTTACGGTGCGGCGCAATCCGCTCGCGCAAGGATTCAACGACCAGGTAGATCGCGGGTACGAAAATCAGATTGAGGGCAGTCGATAGCATCATACCCCCCAAGACCGCGGTGCCTAACGAGTTGCGGCTCGCGCTCCCGGCACCCGTCGCCACGGCCAGCGGAAAGATGCCGAAGATGAATGCGAGCGACGTCATCAAGATCGGCCGCAACCGCGTTTCGGCAGCTTTAATCACCGCGTCGCGTGCGCTCAATCCGGTTGCCCGGAGCTGATTCGCGAACTCCACGATCAGAATTGCATTCTTGCTCGCCAGCCCGATCAGCATCACGAGCCCAACCTGCACGAAGATGTCGCTCGGCAAACCGCGCATGCGAATAGCACCGAGCGCTCCGAGCAGCGCAACCGGTACGGAGAGCAGAATCACGAAGGGATCCCATAAATTTTCGTACTGTGCGGCGAGCACGAGAAAGACGAAGACGATTCCCAGCCCAAAGACGACTGCGGCGAGACTCCCGCCCTCAATCTGATCGCGAGATAGACCGAACCATGCCGAACTCATGCCCGCCGGCAACGTTTTCTTGGAGATGGCGTTCATGGCTGCGATTACTTGACCAGACCCGACGCCTGGGCGCGCAGCTCCGTCGATTTCGATCGACCGGAAGAGATTGAAGTGCGTGATTTCGCTGGGGACCTTCTCTTCCGAGTTCGCAAGCAGCCCGGAGAGCGGAACGAGTCCGCCCTCGGAGGAGCGCACGTACATCAGGTCGAGACCCCCGAGATTCCGGCGGAAACGCTGGTCGGCTTGTACGTAGACCCGATAGGTGTTGTTCTTGTAGTCGAAATCGTTGACATATGCGGATCCCTCGAGAGCACCGAGTGTCTGCGCGATGCTCGAGAAGGGAATGCCGAGTGCCTCGGCCTTGTCGCGGTCGATCTCGAGAGAGTATTGCGGCGTGTTGTCATTAAACGCTGTGAAGGCGCCGGCGAATCGCGGATCCGTGTTCACCGCGTAGAGGAGGCGATTTACCGTAACTGTCATCTTGGGGTAACTCGCGCCGCCTTGGTTTAAGACTTGGAATTGAAAGCCGCCGTAATTTCCGATGCCCTGCACGGCCGGCGGATTCAGCGCGAAGAGTTGCGCCTCGGGCTCCTGCGCCAGCACCGGGTAGAGGCGTCCCAGGATCGCCGAAAACGTGTGTTGCCTGCCTTTGCGTTCGCTCCAGGGCTTTAATGGGAGGAACGCGATGCCGCGATTTGGGGCGCTGCCCGTGAATCCGAAGCCATCGGCGACGAAGATGCCTTCCGCCTCCGGAACCGCGGCGAGGATTCGTTGCGCGACTCGCGCAAAAACGCGGCGCTCGAACTCAGCCGAAGTACCGACGGGCGTCTGCAGCACGACGATCAGGTACCCTTGATCTTCATCCGGGATAAACGCGGTCGGCGTCGTGGCGAACGTAAAGACGGTCAGCAAGAGCGCCGCGCCAAAGCATGCCATCACCCACGACCGCCGGCCTAGCAGGATCGGTAGAAAGCGATGATAGGCCGTCCGCACCGCAGCGATCGCGTTGCCGATCGACGTAAGGATGCGTCCCCGCGATGGCCTCTCGGCATCGCCGAGCAACTGAGCTGCCAGCGGCGGAGCGAGCGTGAGTGCGGTGAAGAGCGAGATCGTGATCGAGCAGGCGATCGTGACTGCGAATTGCTTGTAGAGTAGCCCGGTAGAGCCGGGGAAGAACGCAACCGGGACGAAGACCGCGAGCAGAACGAGCGACGTAGCGACGACCGCCCCGGAAATCTCACGCATCGCGGCAACGGCGGCGGGATACGGCGCCATTGCTTTCTCGCGAACGAAGCGCGCGATGTTCTCGATGACCACGATCGCATCGTCCACCACGAGGCCGGTTGCCAGCGTGATGCCGAAGAGCGTCAGCGTGTTGATGGAAAATCCGAGCAGCTTCATGAGCGCGAAGGTGCCGACGAGCGAGACCGGAATCGTCACCATCGGAACGAGCGCCATTCGCCAGTCTTGGATAAACGCATAGATGACCAAGACGACGAGCAAGATCGCGAAGGCGAGCGTCAGCAAAACCTCCTTGATCGATTCGCTGACGAAGAGCGTCGCATCGAACGGAATCACGTACGAAACGCCGGAAGGAAACGCCGGTGACATCTCCTTGAGCGCTTGGCGCACGCGCGTCGCGACGTCGAGCGCGTTTGCGTTCTGCGCCTGCAAGACGCCGAAGCCGACGGTATACCGGCCGTTCCAGTATGCCGCCGTCGAGTAGTCTTCTGCGCCCAGTTCGGCCCGGCCGACGTCGGCGATTCTGACGAATCCGCCGTATGGCGTTCGCTTTAGCACGATCCGTTCGAACTGGTCGGGCGTCGAGAGGCGACCGTGAGCGTTGAGCTGCACTTGCGAGTATTGCCCGCTGCCGGCGGGTTCGCTGCCAACGGCTCCCGCCGCGACTTCCTCGTTCTGACTCTGCAGCGCCGCGATGACGTCCTGTGTCGTCAGGCCCTCCATCGCCAGCTTTTGTGGATTCAGCCAAATTCGCATCGCGTACCGCCGCAACCCGAAGATCCGAATCTCGGCGACGCCCGGGACTCGCTTGAGGGCGTCGATTACACGATGCTCGGCGAAATCGCTGAGCGCGTTGTCGGTGATTCGTCCGTCGGATTGAAGGCCTACACCAAGGATGATTGCCGGGGTGGATTTCTGGACGACCACCCCCGTTTGCGCAACGACTTGCGGAAGGCGCCCCATCGCGCTCTGTACGGCGTTCTGAACGTCTGCCTGAGCTGCATCGAGGTCACGTCCCAAGTTGAACGTCACCGTGATCGTCGAACTGCCGTCGTTCCCGCTCGTCGAGGTCATATAGCGAAGGCCCTCGATGCCGTTAATGGCTTCTTCGAGCGGCCTCGTCACCGCGCTTTCAACGCTCGACGCATTCGCGCCGATGTACGATGCGTTGACGGTGACTTCCGGCGGTGCGACCTTCGGATATTGCGCGATGGGAAGCGTCGGAATCGCAATCAGGCCGGCGAGCAAGAAGACCACGGACGCCACGGCGGCCAACATCGGGCGACGGAGAAAGAAGCGTGTCACGAGGCTAGTGGCCCGTAACGCCGAGATGATTGCGAACCGACAGGCGGGCACGGCGTAACCGGGTCCTCACGGTCTGGTATGGAACCTCGTCGAGGTGCGCGATCTCTTGAGTCGTAAAGCCCATGAAGTCGTGCATTAAGAGAACGCGTCGTTGGCGGGTCGCGAGGCGCTGCGCCGCGTCACTGACGGCAGCTAACGCCTCCGATTGCATCAGGAGGTCTTCCGCCGATGACTCTTGCGCGGCAAGCTCTGCAGGCAGTGCTGCCGCGCGGCGTCGCTCCTTGCGGGCGAAGTCGATCGCCACACGGGTGACGATCGTGTTCAACCACGGTGCCGGATCCGAACCCGGGCGCAGCCGCGCGCGTGCGTCCCAAGCCCGCACCGCGCTCTCCTGAACCACGTCTTCGACGTCGTCGCGGTTGCGGATGATTGCACACGCACGCTTGGTAAGTACGGGGCGAAGGCGTAAAAAGGCCTCGGCCAAGGCCTCTTCGGTTCCGATTGGGTTGTGCATCACGTTGCTTAGACGAACGGGCGCTCTTAAATTGGACATTCCGGCTCGTGATAACCGCCGGTGGAGTCGACGAAGCCGTCGGCATCGTAGCGATCGTGATGGCGCACCCAGTCGCCCATCGAGAAAGTCGGCCCAGTTTCGTTCCGTCCCTTCGGGGTCAGGTCGAGCCACATATAGGCGCCGAGAATCTCCTCGTTGCCACGCGCGTAGCTCGAATAGGTATGAAAGATGTCGCCATGGCCATCGCGGTAAAAGACGCTGATGCCCGGCAGCTCTTCGATCGACGCTGCGACCGTTCCGTAGTTGTAATACACGTGACCGCGCGCGAGATCGTCGGGCGTGAACGACACGCCATAATCGAAGTTGAAGTCGTTGCCGTATGAGGAGACCCACTTGAATTTCCAACCCATCCGCTCCCGAAACGCTTGGATATCGGCGAGCGGCGCGCGCGAACATATGACCAGCGAAACGTCGCGATGGGCAAGATGCAGGTTCGCGCCATCAATGTGGTCGGCGATGAACGAGCAACCGATACAGCCGTTTCCGAGTTCGCGCCGCCACATGAAATGATAAACGACGAGCTGGCTGCGGCCGTCGAACAGACCGGCAAGCGGCTTCTTTCCGCTGGTCGTTTCGAAGACGTATTCCTTGTCGACCTTTACCCACGGCAACGCACGGCGTTCTTCCGCGAGCCGGTCCCGCCGCCGCGTTAACTCCTTCTCCTTTATAAGGAGCGTTTTAGCAGCCACGAGCCATTCCTCGCGCGGCACGATTCGATGATTGTCCAAAGAGACGTTCGACATTAAGTCCATACCTGTTGCGAAAGCTGGTGATAAGCAGTAGCGCGGGTTGTCGGTTGGCGATCGCCTGCGCGACGAGCGGGGCGATTGTGGGGATGCATTCCAGGCACATATCCTCTGGTCGAATGAGGCTCGCCAAAATCGACATTAAAGCGGGATGTCGAAACTAAAAGCCCTCAAACGTCTATCTTGCGGAGGTACGCGATGAAGTATGCATGCTTGATCTACGGCGACGGGAATCTCGTCGACCCGCTCCCGCCTGAGGAGATGGAGAAGCTCGAGGCCGAAGGGCTGGCGTTTGACCAGGAGCTGCGTCGCAGCGGACACTTTATTGCCGCGCAAGCACTCGAGCGTGCGCACGCCGCGACGACCATCCGGCGACGAAACGGTGACCTCTCGATGACCGATGGTCCGTTCGCCGAGACAAAAGAGCAGTTGGGCGGCTTTTTCCTCATCGAGGCGCGGGATTTAAACGAAGCGATACGCATCGCCTCAGCCCACCCTTGCACGCATTGGGATGCGATAGAGATACGCCCGGTTAGGGAACTCTACCCCGGCTCGTGATGCGCAGCGATAATCTGGAGCGCGTTTATCAGGCGGAGTCCCGCCACGTCTTGGCGACGCTTATTCGACTGCTGGGCGACTTCGAATTAGCGGAAGATGCCCTCCACGAGGCTTTTCTTGCCGCCGCGCAGCGATGGCCGCGTGAAGGCGAACCGCGCAATCCGCGTTCATGGTTGATTTCGGCGGGACGATTCCAAGCGATCGACGTGATCCGCCGGCGAGCGCGACACGACACGTCGGTACGCCGCCTCGCTGCGGAATCGACGTGGGCGGAAGAATTAAACCTCGATTTCAACTATATTCCAGACGATGACTTGCGCCTGATCTTCCTTTGTTGCCATCCCGCATTGCCTTTGGATGCCCAGATCGCGCTAACGCTGCGCGAAGCTTGCGGCTTGACTACCGAAGAGATCGCCCAAGCGTATCTCGCGAAGGCCTCGGCAATCGCGCAACGCATCGTCCGAGCCAAGTCCAAGATCCGAGACGCGGCTATCGCTTACGATCTTCCGCCCCAAAGCGAGTTGCCGGAACGCTTGCGCGGCGTCTTACACGTCATCTATTTGCTTTTTAACGAAGGCTACGAGTCATCGTACGGCTCGTCGCTGATGCGCGTCGATCTTTGTGGCGAAGCCATTCGGCTTGCTCGGCTCGTCGTTGAAATCTTACCCGAGCCTGAGGTTTACGGGATGCTCGCGATGATGATGTTCCATCACGCACGCGTTAACGGGCGCGCGGGGCCCTCAGGTGAGCTCATTCTCCTCGAGCACCAAGACCGTTCGAAATGGGATCGTGCGGAGATAGCGCATGCCAGAGGACTTTTAAACCGTGCGCTCTTGTCGGGGCGCATGGGGCGGTATACGTGCCAAGCCGCCATCGCGGCTCTTCATGCGGAAGCGCGTTCCGCGCAAGAAACGAGCTGGACGGGGATTGTGGAGATCTACGACGCGCTGCTTGAAATCGATCCCTCCCCGGTCGTCGCGCTGAACCGCGCCGTCGCAATCGCCATGCGTGATGGGCCGGCGGCGGGCCTCGCGATCGTCGAGGCAATTCTGGCGCGCGGCGATCTCTCCGAATACCGGTTCGCGCACGCCGCGCGTGCCGACATGTATCGGCGCCTCGGTAAAGCCAGTGAAGCTCGGTCGTCCTACGATCACGCTTTGGCGCTGACGCAACAAGGTGCAGAACGGCGCTTCCTCGCTGCCAGAATCGCCGACTTGGAGCTCCACGCCTCGGCTAAACGCGCGAAGCACGGTTGACATGGTTAAGGAGCTTGCATTCGTAGCTTACTACGTGCGCGACATGCCGCGTGCGCGACGCTTTTACGGCGACGTTCTCGAGCTTCGGCCTGGGGAGTGCTTCAACGAGGATTGGGTCGAATTTGACTTGGGTAACGCGACATTCGCGCTCGACCGCACCGGCGAGGAACTTGGGATAACGCCCGGCACCTCATCGGGAGCCGCATTTGAAGTTGACGACATTGCGGCCATGCGGCAGCGGCTGATCGACGCGGGCGCAGAGGTGACCGAAGTATACGAGTTTCCTCCGTGCTGGACGTGCTTCGCTGCCGATCCGGAGGGAAACCGCTTCACCATCCACCAGCGCAAGAATACGTGAAGTCGAAAGACTTATTGCGAGCGCGCCAGGCGCGTGTAAATCAAAAGCTGCGGCGACGGCTGCTCGAGAGAATCATCATGTAGTAGAGGACCGTCCCGACCGCCTGAAGCGCTGCCGCAACGTAGGTCAGAGCCGCTGCTCGCAGCACCTTTTGCGCCCCAGGTAAGTCTTGCTGGCCCAGGATTCCGGTTGATTGCAGCATTGCGAGTCCGCGGCGGCTTGCGTCGAATTCCACCGGCAGCGTAACCAGCGAGAAGATCGCGCCGGCGCTAAAGGCAATCAGGCCAACCACTGCGAGCGACGGCGAATTCAGCCACAGCCCGATGAGAAACATTGCAGGACCGACCCACGCACCGAGCGATACCGCAGGTACGATCGCGGCGCGAAGCCGCATCGGTGTGTACCCTTGTGCGTCTTGCACGGCATGTCCCATCTCGTGCGCGACGACGGCCACGGACGCAACGGAGTTGGCGGTGGAGCTCTCGGATAGATTGATCGTCTTTGTTCGCGGATCGTAAAAGTCAGTCAGCTGACCGCCCGTCCCGCGAACGCCGATGTTCAACCCCGTGGCCTGCATCAACCGCTGCGCCGTGTCGAGTCCCGTGGCACCCGACGCCGTCGGCACTTGAGCGTAACGCGCAAATGTACTGCGCAACGAGAACTGCGCCCAGAGCCCGAGTAGCAGGCCCGGTAATGCGAACAGCAAGAACTCGCCGAACCCCGGGTACATTGCAGAAGTATGCGCTAGGAGCGCGGCCCCGGCCCTCTCACGGGCCGTGCCCTCGATAGATTTTTTTCATGGAAAAACGTGTCGCTCGAGCCACGCGGCTAGAATCATGAAGTACGCGGCAGCCTCGGGTTGTTCCACGGCCAGCGCCGCCGGGCTCGCGTCGGTCATCTGCTCGTGAGCGGGCGGCGTCATCATGAGATGATTTGCGTTCGGCACGACGGCGTAACTTAAGAGCGCGTTCTTCTGAGACGCGGTAGCTAGCAGAGCCACCGTCCGAGATACGGGAATCCACGGATCAGCATCTCCGAGGATAAAAAGTATCGGAACCTTAACTCGCAACACCGCCGAAAGCGAGTCGAGGTCCATTTGCTTGCGCCACACCGAATCTTCGGGGCTGACCGGCACCGCGTCCGCTCTCGGCAGATACATCAGCTTGAACCAGGGCTTATCCTGGATGGTTCGCAGTGCCGCCACCGCGTCGGCGCGTGAGTTGCGTCCGTTAAAGTAGCCGTCGAGTTTGTAGCGTGCTTCCAGCATCGCGTCGATGTCGGCTTGGGTATAACCCAAGGTGGAGAGTTGATTCGACATCGCAAACTCCATTTGCGACTCCGCCGTGACAAGCGGTGCCGAAACGGCGACGGCGAAAGCAGCCTGCGGATCGCGCGATGCCGCAAACGTTGCAAGCCAGCCGCCCTGACTGATACCCCAGTAGCCAACTCGCTTTGGATCGATGTTCGGAAGTCTTCGAACGGC
>JBARKF010000066.1:0-16610 GCA_049800655.1 Candidatus Cybelea sp. | reverse complement strand
CGCCGGAGTTCGGCGAAAGCCGGCGCCTCGACATCGAGTTGGAGATGGGCTTCGTGACCGGGCCGGGCAATCGACTCGGCGAACCAATCGCCGTCGAGGATGCGCCGGAGCATATCTTTGGAATGTTGCTGGTCAACGACTGGAGCGCGCGCGACATTCAGGCGTGGGAGTATCAACCGCTCGGGCCGTTTCTCGGAAAGTCGTTTGCGACGACCATCTCGCCGTGGATCGTGACGCTCGACGCGCTCGAGCCCTTTCGCGTAGAGGGACCGCTTCAGCGCCCCGAACCGCTCGAATACCTGCGCGTCGACGAGCCCTGGGCGTACGCAATCAATCTTGCCGTGGAGCTGCAAACCCAGCGCATGCGCGAGCGCGGCGCGCCGCCGGCAACGATCTCGCAAACGACGTTTCGCCACATGTATTGGAACGTCGCGCAACAGCTGGCGCACGCTACCGTTAACGGCGCGGTGACGCGACCCGGCGATCTCTTCGCCTCGGGGACGATCAGCGGCTCGGCGCCCCACAGTCAGGGGAGTCTGATCGAGCTAACCTGGAACGGCGAGCACCCGATCGAGCTGCCCGATGGCGAGCGGCGCGCGTTTCTCGAAGACGGTGACGAGATCACGCTGCGCGGTTGGTGTGAAAAGCCGGGCGCGCGGCGGATCGGATTCGGCACGGTCCGAGGCCGTATCGAACCCTAAGATACCGGCTGTTCGATCCACGAGCGGAAGTACTCGCGATCTTCGCAGTCGAGCGACGCTTCCGTAAGTTGCAGCGGCTTGAACGTGTCGATCATCACCGCAATCTCATCGGTGGACTTCTTGCCCAGGCTCGACTCGACCGCACCGGGTTGCGGGCCGTGCGGTGCGCCGGCCGCGTGCAGCGTCAGCGAGCCCTCTTCGACGCCACGGCGGCTCATGAAGTTGCCGCTGACGTAGTAGAGCACCTCGTCGCAATCGACGCTCGAGTGATTGTACGGCACTGGGATCGCCAGCGGATGATAGTCGAATAAACGCGGCACGAAGGCACAGAACGCGGCCCCAGGTGCGTCGAAGGTCGCATGCGCCGGCGGCGGCTGGTGAAGTTTGCCGGTGATCGGCGCGAACTCATCGAGATTAAACGCATAGGGATAGCAATAACCATCCCACCCGATCGCGTCGCACGGATGGTTCTGCACGACGTAGATCGCGTTGCGATCGCCGCTGCGGACCCGTATTTCGTACTCGCCCTGCTCGGCGACCGGCGGCCGCAGCGCCGGCGCGCGAAAGTCACGTTCGTAGTAGGGCGCGTGTTCTTCGAGCTGACCGAACTCGTTTCGATAACGACGGGGAATCGTAACGGCTCCCGTGGTCTCGTAGACGAGCATCCGCGTGGGCGAAGCCGGGATGATTCGATAGGTCGTTCCTGTTGGAAGCAGCAGATAGTCGTGTTCCCGGTATGCCAGCTCACCGAACTGGGTCTCGATGACGCCCGCGCCATGGTGGATGAAAAGCAGCTCATCGCCGCCGGTATTTCGGTAGAAATACTCCATCGGCTCGCGCGCTTCGGCAACCGCGATGACGACGTCGGCGTTGCCGAGCAACGGTGTCCGCGACTCGATCGGATCGGGTCCAAGGCGGAGCCCTGCGGACTTCAAGTGGCGATTGCGCAGCGGTTCGTTTGCGACGAACGTCGCGCCCGCACGGTTCCACGGGCGAACGTCGAGCGTCGCCGTCGGCGGCCGCAAGTGATAGAGCAGCGAGTAGACGCTTTCGAAGCCCTTCGTCGAGAAGAGCTCTTCGGCATACAGCCCGCCGTCAGGCCGGCGAAACTGGATGTGCCGCTTGTGGGGGACGGATCCTTCGCGCAGATACGAGGGCATTAGGGGCTCTCGCTCTCGACGACGACGGCGGCGCGCTCGCTCGCGTTGAAACCGTTCGTTCTATGCGAGCCGTCGCAGAACGGCTTCGTCGCCGAGCCTCCGCACCGGCAGAGCGCGATGTTTGGCGTCTCGATCGTGTAGAGGTTCCCGTCGGCATCGGTGAGGGTGATCGGCCCGCGAACGAGATACGGTCCGCTCTCACGTACTTTGATTGTAACTTCATCCATTGCGCGTCGGTGATTCGACGTCCGCCGAAACGCTCCTAATGGTGAGAGGCCGTGCCCGTCAGAACCGCGCGAGCCAGCACGTGTCCGTGCACGCGGCCTTCGAGCTCTTGGGCGCTCAGCGGCGCGTCGGTCGCGACGTGCGCGAGATCGAGCGCGTAGAGGGTGATCGTATAGTGGTGTGCCGGTCCTGGCGGCGGGCACGGTCCATAATAGCCCGGCTTCCCGGCGGACGTACTGCCGAGCTGAGCGGGGGAGAGCTTGGCGTCACCGACAAGCGCGTGCGTGCCGGCCGGAATGTTGTAAACGACCCAATGGTAGAAGCCGCCCGGCATCGGTGCATCGGGATCGTGCATAACGAGCGCAAGCGATTTGGTCCCCGCGGGGCTTGCGCTCCAAGCAAGCGCGGGCGAGCGGTTTTGACCGCCGCAATCGGTCGCCATGAGCGGCAGCCGAAAGACCCCGCCAGACGGAACGTCGCTGCTTCGAATCGTCATCGGCGCGCCTCCCGAGGCTAGGAGTGTTGCGACCAGCGTTAGGGCACGTAGCATGGCCGTATGGTATCATGGCGGGACCATGATGGGGGCTGGGCCTCACGCGGCGTAACCCCGCGAACCCCGCCAGAACCGGAAGGTAGCAACGGTAAGTAGGCCCTTACGGGTGCCGTGAGCTACCTGGCTCTCGTCGTGGCGACCTTTTACATTCCGTAATTAAACGATGCAGTCAGCAACGATCTATGCCATCGCCGGTGCGTTCGTGGGTGCGCTTGTCGCCTCTGCCGTCTATCACGTCGCGGTCGCGCGCCCGGCGTTCGCGCGTCTGCGTCAGTTGCTTGACCTCCACGATGGGCTCATCGCCGGCGGGAACGGCAACGCCTCGGTCCGGATGCACGCGCTCGAGGAAAGCGCCGCGCAATGGCGCACCTCGATCCAACGCTTGAGCGATCGCGTCGACGAGCTCGAGGCCTTGGCCGGAACCGACCTTTCACGCGGCGGCTTCGTTCGCTACGATGCCTTTGCCGCAAGCGGGGCCGAGCTTTCCTATGCGCTTGCGCTGCTCAATCGTGAAGGCGACGGCGTGGTTCTCACGAGCATCTACTCGCGCGAAGATACGCGGACCTATGGAAAACCGGTCGCCGGATTCAAGCCGACGGTGCACGCGTCGGCCGAAGAGCTCGAGGCCATCGAGCGGGCCCGGCAGCCGGGATCATCGAAGGGCGCGCCGCTGTGATCTCTCTTCTTATGTGCAATCTGGCGAACGTGCTCGCCTATATCGTCTGGATCTATAGCTTCGTGCTGCTCGCCTATGCCGTCGTCTCGTGGTTCCCGGATCTGCGCCGCTCGCGCTTTGCATACTATTTGGCGAAGCTGGTCGAGCCGGTGCTCGCCCCCGTACGTCGCATTATTCCACCGGTGGGCGGCCTCGATCTGGCCTTTCTCGTCGTGCTCCTCGTTCTGCAGCTGCTGATTCGGCCGGCGCTGGGCGCGCTGGCCCTCAACGCCTGCATACCGATGCAGTAGGCACCCTTGGCGCTAAAATCTGAGCGGCCGCACAGGATCGACGTTGCGACCAATGTCCGCAACTTTTGCATCATCGCGCACATCGATCATGGCAAGACGACGCTTTCGGACCGGCTGCTCGAAATCACGCGCCCTTTGGGTTCTCGCGAGCTCGAAGATCAAGCGCTGGACGCGATGGACCTCGAGCGCGAGCGCGGCATCACGATTCGCATGCATCCGGTCACGCTGGAGTATCGCGCGCGAAACGGCGAGCTCTATTGCTTGAATCTCATCGATACGCCCGGCCACGTCGACTTTTCCTACGAGGTCTCGCGGTCGCTCGCTGCCTGCGAGGGCGCGCTGCTGATCATCGATGCGGCCCAAGGCATCGAGGCGCAAACGCTCGCGAACTATCACTTGGCGCTCGAACACGACTTGACCATCATCCCCGTGATCAACAAAATCGACCTTCCAGCGGCGGATCCGGAGCGTGTGAAGGGCGAAGTCGAGGAGCTGCTCGTGATGGAAAAGAGCGAATGCATCTTAGCCAGCGCGAAGAACGGCATCGGTATCGAAGAAATCGTCGAGGCGATCGTGCATCGGATCCCGCCGCCGAAGGGTCACCGCGACCATCTGCGGGCGCTCGTCTTCAACGCGCAGTTCGACCCGTATCGCGGGGTGGTAAGTTACGTGCGCGTGGTCGACGGGAGCCTGGCGGCGGGAACGCGTTTCATGTCGATGGCGCACGAGCGCGTCTTCGAATGTACGGAGGTCGGTATTTTTGCGCCGCAGATGCGCGCGACCGGGTCGCTCGAGCTGGGCGACGTCGGCTACGTTATCGCGAACATCAAATCGCTCGGCGAGATCGACGTGGGCGACACCATTACCTCGGCGACGGATCCCGCGCACATCGCGCTGGCGAGCTATCGCAAGGCGGTGCCGATGGTCTACTGCGGACTCTATCCCAACGAAGGCGAGTACGACGGATTGCGCGACGCCCTCGAAAAGTTGAAGCTCAACGATGCGGCACTCGTCTACGAGCCCGAGAGCTCGGTTGCACTCGGCTTCGGCTTCCGCTGCGGCTTCCTGGGCCTGCTGCACATGGAGATCGTGCAGGAGCGCCTCGAGCGCGATTATGGTCTCGACTTGATCGCCACATCGCCATCGGTGGTCTTTCGCGTCATCCGTACCGACGGAACGACCGCGACCATCGACAATCCCTCGAAGATGCCGGCGCCCAACGTGATTCGTTCGATCGAGGAGCCCTACGTTAAAGCCACGATCATCTCGCCGCCGGAGTTCGTCGGCACGATCATGGAGGTCACGCAAAGCCGGCGCGGCACGCTCGGCAACATGGAGTACCTGCACGACGGGCGCGTGATCCTTAGCTACGAGATGCCCCTGGTCGAGGTCATCGTCGACTTTTTCGACGCCCTCAAATCGCGCACGAAAGGATACGCGTCGCTGGACTATGAGGTCATCGGTTACCGTGAAGGTGAGTTGGCGAAACTCGAGATCCTGCTCAACGGCGAACCGATCGACGCGCTCTCGTTCATCGTGGCGCGCGACAAAGCGGCCCAGCGTGGCCGGGCCATGGCCGAGAAGCTCAAGGAGCTCATTCCACGCCAGATGTTCGAAGTGCCGATTCAGGTGGCGATCGGTGGAAAGATCATCGCGCGCGAAACCGTCAGCGCCATGCGAAAGAACGTGCTCTCCAAATGCTACGGCGGCGACATCACGCGCAAGCGCAAGCTGCTCGAGAAGCAGAAGGTCGGCAAGGAGCGCATGAAACGCGTCGGCAAGGTCGAGTTGCCGCAAGAAGCGTTTATGGCGGTCTTGCGCCTGGGGTCGTGAAAGTCTACATCGCGTCGCGCAATGCCGGGAAAATTCGCGAGCTCAAAGCGATCTTCGCGAAATCGCCGCTACGGTTGAGCACCTATCGGAAGTATGACGACGTGCTCGAGGTCGCCGGAAGCTACGCCGGCAACGCGCTCCTGAAAGCGCAAACGCTTGCGACGGCGCTGCGCGACGCGAAAGTTTCCGCCGCCGTCCTGGCCGACGACAGCGGTCTTGAGATCGACGCGCTTGGCGGGAGACCCGGAGTCTATTCGGCACGGTTCGGCGGCCCCGAGCTCGAGTGGCCCGAGCGACGCTTTGCGCTGCTCGACGAGCTGCGCGGCATCCCACCATACCGCCGCACCGCCCGGTTTGTCTGCGCGCTGGCCTTTGTGGAGTCCAACCGCGAAGCGATCGTCGCAACGGGTCGCGTGGACGGCTATATTCTCGAGACGCAGCATGGGACGAACGGCTTTGGGTACGACGCGCTCTTCCTTTATCCACCACTCGGGCGCAGCTTTGCCTCACTGAGCGAGAAGGAGAAGAACGCCATCAGCCACCGCCGCGTCGCTGCCGACGCGCTGCTGGCAATGCTTGCCGATCGTGTTTGAGATCGCCGGCGCCGCGGCGCCGGTAGATGACGTTCGCACGATCCAACGACGCCGCAATCTCGACGAACCCACGCTTCGACTCTCCTTGCTTGCAGCCGAACGCGGCAGTGCGTGGGTGGCTCGCGATGAAGGCGAGGTCGTCGCAATCGCCGTTGCCCACGATTCGGACGACGAGCGCTACCTCGGCGACTGCTTCGTCGAGCCTTCATATCGGGGTCATGGCATCGGCGCGCGCCTCTTGGAAGCGGCCTTTCACGATGTTGGCGATCGCGACCGCGCGATGAGCTTAGCCGCGGATGATGCCGCGGCGCTGGCGCTCGCCTTTCGCTTCGGGATGATCCCACGCGAGCAGATCGTTCGATTTGCCGGCGCGATTCCGCGAGAAGAAGAGCTGGCAAAGATGGCGGCGGGTGAGTACCGTTTTCAAGTCGCTGCGATCGACCCGCTGACTCACGCGTTCGGTTTGAACGAGCTCGATCGGCAGCGACGCGGTACGGCGCGCCCGGCCGACCACGCCGCGTTCGCCGGCGCTTCCGACGGCAATGCCTTCTTTCTGGGTGGCGAACTGGTCGGCTACGCCTACGTCTGGCCGGACGGCGCAGTGGGCCCGTTGGCGTGCGCGTCGGAGGCCTATCTGGTGCAGATCTTCGCGTATGCCCTGGTGACGCTCCAACGCGTCTACGGCGCTTCCTGGTGTAGCGCGCTCGTTCCGGGCCCGAATCGTCGGATCGCTAAAGCATCGCTCCGCGCGGGCTTGCGAATCGCGGAGTGGTTCACCGTCGCAAGCGATGCGCCACCGTCAGATCTCTCGGCGTACGTCGGCCGCCACCGGCTCCTGCTGTAACCAGAGCTCCGCTCAGACCCGGCCTCGTTCGGTTTTACGGGCCGCCTCTTGCGGCACCGGAGCGAGTCCGGCGCGGGTGAAGCGGTCGTAAAGCCGCTTGATCAGGTAGCTGCGCGCTTTAAACTGGTCGGCGAACTGCGGCGTTCGAATGTTGACGGTCAAACTGACCGCCGCATCGCCCAGATCGCGGAAGCGAACGTAAGGCCGGTCACGAACCACGGCATGCATATCGTCGAGAGCCGCTGTGGCAGCTTCGAGCGCGACGTGTTCGACTTCGTCCAAGTCGCTACCGTAAGGGACCATGACGGGGACCGACACGGTAAGCTCGGCGTCGGGCAGTTGGTAGTTGGTGAAAATCGACTGCGCCAATTTCTCGTTGGGTATCACGACTAAATTATTCGAGAGCTCGCTGATCGTCGTATTTCTCCAGTTCACGTCCTGCACGACGCCTTCGAAGCCGCTTTCTACTTTGATATAGTCACCCGGTCGCAACTGGCGCGAGGCAATGATCTGAATTCCGGAAAAGAGGTTCGCCAGCGTGTCCTTCAAGGCGAGGGCGATTGCTAAGCCGCCGACCCCGAGTGCCGTGAGCAACGGCGTGATCGCGATGCCGAGTGAGTTTAAGATAATGAGCGCGCCGAAAGTGATAACGACGATCTGTGCGATGCTCGCGAAGAGAGAGGCCGAGAGCAGTCGCTTCTCGACTCCGCCGCCGTAATGCGAGACGGTACCGGCAGCGAAGCGCGCCGCCACAACCGTCGCGGAAGCGAGCGCGAGCACCTGCAGAAGCCGGCTGAATACAAAGTCGAGGCGGGGGTTAAGATCGACCGTTTCGAGTGCGGCGTAGAGCCCAGCGATCGTACCCCAAACGATAGCGATTCCGTCCAAGGCATGCACCGTGACGGCCAGCCAAAACGAATCGTTGACGGTGCGGGTCTGTTCGAACCGTCGCAACACGATCCGGTCGACGGCTAAGCCGCCTAGGATACCGAAAGCGACCCAAACGACCGCAAGGACCAGCGGCAAATATTCATAGAGGCCTGTCCTCACAACTGCGAATTGTGCCCAACCAGAGACCGCGGCTAAACCGGCATTCCAAAGGTTCAATATTAAAATAGCGAATCTCGCCACACGCGATCGGGGCGTAGCTCAGCTTGGTAGAGCGTCGCCTTTGGGAGGCGAAAGTCGCAGGTTCGAATCCTGTCGCCCCGACCAGCAGCTTGGCGCCCGTGGTCTAACGGGATAAGGCACGAGTCTTCTAAACTCGAAGATGGGGGTTCGAGTCCCTCCGGGCGCATGGTATACTGCCCTTTCGTGGTGACTGTAGCTCAGCTGGTTAGAGCGCCGGTCTGTGGAACCGGAGGTCGCGGGTCCGAGCCCCGTCAGTCACCCCAGGAAGTCGCGGAGGACAGGCTTATCGAGATTTCGTAAGAACAAGCGGCGTGCCGCGTGAGCGCCTTTAGCTCAGTCGGTAGAGCAGCGGCCTTTTAAGCCGTTGGTCCCGGGTTCGAGTCCCGGAGGGCGCAACTGATGCACCGCTAGCTCAATGGTAGAGCAGGTGACTCTTAATCACTTGGTTGGGGGTTCAAGTCCCTCGCGGTGCAAGTCTCGGAAACCCTTGGAAACAAAGATTTTCTGAGGGTTTCTGCTTTCTAGCAGGTTCGGAATCCGTACCCCTAACTACCCCTAAACGCTCTTGCGCGAGCGCTGGAGCCGACCTAGGATGCCGCTGAGGGCCTGAGCCGCCTCCGCTTGCATAGACGGAATGAAGGCGCTATAAGTATCGAGCGTCAGCGAGACCGAGAAATGCCCGAGCCGCTCTTGAACCACTTTCGGATGCACGTCGGCTTTGAGTAGCATTGTCGCGCAGCTATGCCTGAGATCGTGGAAGCGGGCGTTCGGAATACCGGCGGCCTTGCGGATCGGATTCCAAGTGTCGCGGAGGAAGTTGCTCTTAATCAGGACGTGGCCGCGCTCGGATGGAAAGACAAGCCGCCGATCCGCGAGTCCCTCCCGCGCGGCTATAGCCTTGCGTTGCCGGAGCGCCTTGACCGTTTCGGGAGTGATAGGCACGTTACGGTAGCTGTGCTTAGTCTTAGGCGGTTTGATTTCCACGCCCTCGATCGTTTCGACGGCTGCCTGGCAAATGTAGATCATGCCCTTGTCCAGGTCCACGTTGTCCCACTCTAATCCGAACAGCTCGCCTTGCCGCGCACCGGAGTCAAGCGCGAGTGTGAACAGCGCCGCGAGCCGATCTCCGCGGGCAGCCTTGAGTAAGGACGCCACCTGCGCTTCGCTTAGAGGACGAACTGCTGGGGGTTTGTATCGGGGCACGTCCTGTTTGATTGTCGCGAGCGGTGAGACCGCGATGGCCTTGCGCTCAACCGCATAGTTTAGTAAGGCCCGCAGCGTAACGTGAACCCGCTTACGCATCGAGGCCGAAACCTTCGTCTCAAGCTGTTTGTAGAGCCGGGTCACGTCGGTGTCGGTAAGCGCCGTGATCTTGCGCGTGCCGATATACGGCAGAACGTGAAGGCGCAGCACCTTTTCGTATCCTTCGCAGGTCGCCGTCCGGCTATTGCGCTTGCGGCTTTCGAGGAATACCTTTGCAAAATCGGCAACCGTCGTCTGTACCACGTTAGGCTCGTCGGGAATCGGCTGTTTGGCCTCTCGCAGGTAAGCATCTCTTTTGGAGATCGCCTCGTCAACGCTCTTGCCGTAGAACGACCTACGAACGCCGTCCTTCGTCTTGCCCGCCGGCACGCGAGCCTCCCAACGCACGCGCCCGCTGACTGTACGCTTACGCAGCGAACCCTCCCCGCGTCTGCGAGCGCGCTCCTTCGTAATCTTGGTTCTCGGCATGGCGCCCCCGTTCTCCCGGATCCACGCGTTCTCTTTTGCCGGGGGATAAATAGGTAGTTCGCTCGGCCCTGTCTTGCCTTGACGGCGATTCGTCGTTATGCTATGGCGCGCTCGACGTAACGATAACTGCTTTTTTTCCTCCGAATATTTTTGAGCCTTACGGCATAAGCGTTTTCCGTTCTTTGCACCCCCGAAATGACAACCCTAAGTTTTGACCCCGTCGAATATATAGTGACATGCGACGTGCGAGAATCAAGGATGGTGCGGCAGACAGGGCGATCTAGTCAACTTTCTAGAGGCAGGAGGGTCCTTGCTGCCCTATGATAAGTAGCCTACTCAGTAGCTACTAAATCGGAAGGACGAGCGATGAACCGCAAGGACCTACTCGTCAAAAGCGCACAACTCGCGCCGATCGGACTACTCGCCGCATGTTCGCGGAGCTCCACACTGTGGACGCCGGCCACTTCCCCCGACATCTCAACCCAGCCGGATAAGCACTCCCATGTAGTGCCCGGTTTAGGTCACAATTGGAAGGTCGAAAACTACGGGCACATGAGCAAGGGCGGCGGGCAGATCGGCGCGCACATCTATCACCGCAAGGACCCTAACGAACCGTTCATTGCCGTTGGCGGCTTTAGCTACTACGCGCTTATCACGCGCGCGGGCCTTGAGGCAATGAAGGTTGCGTTCCACGCTGGAGATCACAAGGCGGTTTACACAAGCTGGGAGCAACTACACGAAGCCTTTGGGCACGGCAAGCTCATTCAACTCTGGAAGCGGTGGTACAAAGTTGACGCACACGGTAACGCCGTTTCGCTCTACGATGGCGACCCGCGTGAGGGTGCGACACTCTTGGGCCACGCCGAAAGCTCCGGCGGCTTCCAAGGCATCACGAAAATCAGTTTCGATATGATTGACGGCGGCGAGCATCCGTGGGTGCATCATTGGGGCAACGGCCATGATATTTCAGGCAACTGCGTTGAAGCCGCGCTCAACGAAATGGGCTGTAGTCTGCTGCTTATCGGGGCCGTTATGGCGCTAATCGACCCGCCGTTGACGCTCGCGGGTGCATTTATGATTGCGGGCTCGACGGCGGCGGTCATGCACGCATATTATGACGCCGTGAGGGAATGCGAATGACGCACCAAAATCCTGCCTGGATTGTCCCGGCGCTTACTATCTTCGCCATCCTCGTGTTCAGCGTCGCCATCATCTTGCCGATGACGCGAATGAAGGCGGTACGGATATTTGGCAAATATACCTACGCGGTGCTTTGGTTTGGCCTCGCGCTCGCGGCGGTCGTTGCGTGGAGGCTTGACAGCGTACCTCATTAAACATGAGTCTGGCCTGCGCTGCACACAAGGATGGTAAGGGCGTTACTAAATAGCGCTTATGAAAAAAGAGGGAGGCCGCGAGTTAAAATCGCAACCTCCTTCTTTTTTCCGGGAATCCCCTTTCCCGCCGGATTCTGCTGCGCTAGTAGTGCAGGTCACCCAAGATTATAAGCACTACGAACAGGATTATGGTGAAACCGCCGAACCACACGATGAGATAGAAGGGTATCTTAATCCAACTGGGCACGTAATCCCAATGCTTTCGTAAGAACCCCTCGTGCCACTGCTTGATCGTAATCTCGTTGCGCATATAATAGCCAGTGAGTAGTACGCATGCGACGAGAAGTGTAACGCCGCTCCAGAACCGATGCTGGCTGATAAAGTAGAACACAGCTTATGCGATCCGCGACGATACCAGCGCCAAAGGCCAAGGCAATAGCGGCGGCAGTGTTTGGCTAGCCATTATCGCGTCCCTTTGCCCGCTGCAGGGCGTTGTACAGGGCACTTACGTCGTCGTTTAGTTTAGCAATCTTCAGCTCGTCCTTGCGGTACGAGTCCCAGAGTACAAGCGCGACCCACGTAGCAATTATGAATCCCGTGAGTGGTGCCCATTTCGCGAGTGCCCACCACAACCCAGCAAGTATAACGCATCCAAGAATCTGGATGGGATGTGCGACAACGTATTTCACAACGACGGTGAGGCCGTCGACAATCTTACCGCGCTGCTCGATTACGCCCCAGACGAACAGCGCGCCGAAGCCTGCAGCAATTAGCCACTGCCAAGCATCCCAATGCGGTACCGTCACCGAAAGCCCCCTATTGCGTATACGCAGCTTAAGGTCGTGAGCGCACCGAGCACGAGCAGCACGAGTGCGTCGAACAATCTGTAGCCCTTCATGCTGCGCGCTCCGCCAGAGTTCTGTAGAGGGTTGAACGTCCCACCTTTAACACTCTTGCGACGTGCCCAACCCCTAGGCCAGCGTCGAGCATCGTTTTGGCCGCGTCTAATCGTGCGTCGTTAAGTTAAGCGCTGGCCTCCTGCCTAATGGCTCGCCACGACGTTTCTTCGCGGCCAACGCTTCACGGGTGCGCTCAGAGATCGCCTCGCGTTCCCACTGCGAAACGACGCCGAGCAGGTGCACCACCATGCGCCCTGCGGCCGTTGCCGTGTCGAGCGCTTCGGTTGCCGAAACCAAGGCAACGCCGTGCTCGTTGCAGAGTTCAACGATGTGGCAAAGGTCGCGTACGGAACGGGTCAGCCGATCTAGCTTACTAACGACAACGCGTTCGATCGCACCGTTACGAATGCGTTCCATGATAAGGGCCATTCCTGGGCGTTGCAGGCTCTTGGCAGAGTATCCAGCGTCCTGCACGACTTCGGGGCTATCCCAGCCCATTGCAGCGGCGTAGGCCAGGGTTCTAGCCTGTTGCGCCTCAAGACCGAGGCGCGAGTCGGCCTGCTCTTGCGTCGAGCAGCGAAGATACGCGATGGTCTTAGCCATTAGCAGCGACCCCCCGTTAGGGTCGTGAGCATTGCGGTCATCGCTGCTTTAGAAAGGCGGTTAGCATCGTCTGGAGCGTAGCCCTTGTCGAGCAAATCCTGGTAGAGCGCCTTGCCGTAGGTGTATGCCTGCTTCGACGCCTTGCGGTATTTGCCGATCGAGCAGGGGAGTTTGGCGAGAGCCTGTTCCTTCGTCATCCGAGCCCTCCAACGAGAGCGAGGGCGAGAATGTACGAGATCGCAGCCGCGATACGGGGCCGCTTGGGTACTATGGGTTGTGTCATCGAGAGATACGTCCTTTCGGTGGCATCGGCCTCGGCGGTTTTCACAACCCCGCCGGGGCCATCTTAGCTTTGTCTCGCAAAGTATAGAGTGCCAATTCGGGACTGTCCAGGTGTTGGCCTAAACTTGTACCCCTATGTGACCCCCATTAGCAAAGAAATGGGAGAAGCATGAGGACAAAAAGAGCCGATTTTATGGGAGAACCATATATCACCGCGACTAGGGAAAGGACTCTTAATCACTTGGTTGGGGGTTCAAGTCCCTCGCGGTGCAAATGTAAAAAGGCCTTACAAAATGTTCGATGTTTTGTGAGGCCTTTTCGATCTTACCGTCCATCTGGGGGGAGCGTCACGGGCCGTCGAAACACCTGGTCTGGGAGGGCGCGGAAAGCTGACTCCATTGGGACGCTGTTCATCAGTCGCTGCGATTGCGGCATTTTTGCTTGCGGGCTGTGGTAACGCAGTTGGCACGTAAGAAGGCAGCGCTGTGGATCGCTGGAGCGGTGTTAATTCCTTTAGCAGTTGGCGCATCGACGAACCTTCAGACGACGATCGTTCAAAATGGAGCACCGATCTCGATCGATGAATGTTTAGCCGTCGTTCGTCCCGCTCCCGGGGGTAACGCAGGCTACGACCTTTCGGAATCCGTCGATTTTACCAATTTCAGCCGGCAAACGGCGACGAACGTGCGCTTCGCCTTCGAGATTGTCGACCCGATCGGGCGGACGGAACGCACGCTGACCGGCGACGAGCCAGGACGCTTCGCGCCCGGGGCTGCGATCAGTCATTCAAAGGCGCAGCCCGCAGATCGCGGCGACATGTCACAGCCAATCGGCACTCTGCCGAGTATTTCCCAAATTTTTTGCCGCGTACTGATGGTTCGCTTTGACGACGGAAGCGTCTGGTCCGACGGCGACGGACCCGCAGGAAACGCGGTTATGTACACACCATTGCCCGGTCCCTCTCCTACAGCGCAATGGCAATGGCCCTATGATCCGCCGACTCCATCAGGACGCGGTGGCTAGCCCTGTTGCCAGCCGCTAACAACCGCGCCAAAGTTCTAAAAGCCCTTGGTCAGTCGCCAAACTATCTGCGTGCCTGCACGATGGCGAGTAGCTCAACGTACCCTGCGGTACCGGTAAGAATCGCAATCGGCGAACCGCCGGCCGGATATTTGTAGACTTCGACGTCGAGGTTGCCGGCATCCGGGCAGAAGACCACGCGGTTGCCGATCCAGGTCTGGTCGCAGTCGCTGGAGCCGGTGAGCGAGACTGTCCGCTTGAGCGTGCAGCTGGTGCCCTGGCACGTGTAACCAAAGATGTCGTGAGCTTCCTGATCGTTAACGGTTATATATTTGCCGTCAAACTGCACCTGGCCAGGGAACTCGACCGAATTGGTCGTCGAGAGCGTCTCCCAGGTGCTGCTGCCCTTCTTGAGCTCCACAAAGCCGAAGGTACCTTCGCTGTTGAAGCCGTCGACATAGAGGTTGCTGCCCTTGTCGTAGCCGGCGAAGAACGCTTCGACCAGCGGCGACTGACTCACGGTGCCCGATCCGCTAGCCTTCGTATAGATGACCACCGCGCCAGTGTTGATGATCGTTGCTGCGAGGTTGCCGCTCGCCGGGTCCATGGCGCATCCTACCGGCACGTCGCCTGACGGGGCGCTCAAGGTCTTGATCGGATTGCTGCCGCCGACTTTGAACTCGTCAATCTGGTCGTTGCCCGAAGCCGTTACCCAAAAGCTCTTCTTTCCGGCGCCGAACAGTACGTTCGCGCATTCGCCTTGAACCTCCGAGATGTCGCCGATCGATCCGATCTGTTTGTCGCTCTTTGGGTAGTCGAACACAAGGAGCGATGGTCCCTCACCAAAAGTCGCTGCATACTGATAGAGCGCTTTCTTCTTGTTGTTCTTGTCGGGCGCCATCGGAACCCGGTGATTGCGCACGCCGAAGTTCGGATGGGCCGCTGTGATCAACATCCCGTTTATCGAAATGGTCCGCGGCGATTGGAAGCCGTTCGGCGTCATGCCCGAGGATGCGCCAACCGACGAAACCCCGTTGCTGCAGCCTGCCATGAGAGCCGCAGCCGCCGGCAGAGAGAGGGCGTATAGGGTCAGACTGAAGATTTTCATGAGAGCTCCTTCTTTCGATCGCTTTGTGGTCGCCGTCCCTCTCTAAAAGGCCTGGCCGTTGCTCAGCGCTATACCGTTATCGCCGACACCTTTCTGAATAATTTTCCACATGTTACCCCGAACTGACTTAAACGGGTAGCCGATATCGTAGATATCTCCGTTACTAAACGACGCGACGTAAATTCTATGTTCGTTCTTTCTGAGTACGATCTGAGTCGGGTCGGCCCCCGAAGGCAAGTTCACGCTCACTTTAGGGCTCGTCGAACCTGGCGGAAAAACCATGAGACTGTGTGGATCTCCCGATTGCGCCACAACGATGTTGCCGCCGTCGTCGACGATCAGACCCTGAGGCTGGTTCAGCTCCATTCCGAGGACGACGCCCTGCGCCGAGCCGGGTGCGAACTCCTCAACACTGCTGGTGGGGCTGCTGCGGCTATCGCGGTAGGCGACGTAGAGATTTCCCTGCGTGTCGAAATCCATGCCGTCTACCTCATTACCGGGTGTTTGCAGCACTTGGTAAGCGGTCGTGCTTCCCACTGCGTACTCGACGACTGCTCCAGCATTTTTATCACCATATTCCCCGTTTTCCCCGTTGCCGACGAAAAGATCGCCGTGTTGATCAACGATCGGGTAGAGCGGGCGGCCAAGACTTTCAGTGTAGGTAGCGGACGGGGTGACGGAGAGCCGCGGATAAACCGTCACGGAGCCGCTGCCATCATTTTCTCCGCTCTGGTTGGCTACATAAAGATTATGCTGTTGGTCGATGTATAAAGCCCAAGGTGCATTCACGCCCGACGTAATACTGCCTTTTTGGGAAGCACCGGGTGGTTTTGCTGGATAGATCAGAACTTTGCTGCCGCCAGTTACAAAGATGTTGGCGCCCGGGATGGCCTTGCGTAATTCAGGCGAGAGCCATCCTGCCGGCCGCGGCCCTATCGTCAGTGCGGGAATGAACGTGCCTTTCGGTCTCGGGGCTACGGCAGGGATGGAAAAGCTTTGTGAGGGTTTGCTGCTGTTGGAGCATCCCGCGAGAATTACTAAGCCGGCGGCCACCCATAGCGCAGAAGTAGCGTTCCGCATGTGCATCGCTCCTTTCCCAAGAGAGCACCCGCCGATGTGGCGCTTGGACTGCGAGCCGGAGCGCTCCTGCAGTTCGAACGCGCTCGCGAGAAGAACTTCTACGAGAGTTTCGCTTCTTGGCTTTGGGACGCCATCCTTAAGTGAGAGGAACATCGATGCGCAGACCTCTAGTCCTGAGCCTCACCCTCATCGTCGCTGCCTGCAGCGCGGGTGGGATCGCGCCAAGCGTTACCGGCGACCACGCATTCGGGCGCGAGCGCAACAATTCGGCGCCGAGCTTCACCATTCTGCATTCATTTCAGGCGTCGCCGAGCGACGGCGCCTATCCGTCGGGTGGAATTATCGCGGGCGAGAACGGCCGCTACATTGGGACGACGTTTTATGGCGGCGCACCTCGGAAGTGTAACGGTTCGGTCGAGTGTGGAACGGTTTATGAGTCGGCCATCGGTTCGCAGGGAGATCGTTTACTTTACACCTTCGATGGCCCGCCCGACGGCGAGCTGCCGACGGGCGTGATTGACGACAACGGCACCTTGTACGGCGCCAA
>JBARKF010000065.1:0-32931 GCA_049800655.1 Candidatus Cybelea sp. | reverse complement strand
CTGCCACCATGGCTCCACGCACGAAGTGAACGGTCGTCGCGGCCCGTGCTTGCACCTGCCGCGACCCGAAAAGGGATTTACGTCACTGCGTTTGCCTCGGGAGTAATCGAAGGCTTTAGCATAGCCGGCAAGGGGCCGCGTTGTCAGACCTATACGGGTCACCAGTCCGCCATGAACGATATAGCTGTCGACCCGCGGGGAGATTTAATCGTTCCGCTTGGCGGTTCCGAATCGGTTTCCGTTTATGGGGGGCCGAATATGTGCGGGCCTGAAGTTGGGTCCTTTAGCGATCCATACGGGCAGCCGAGCAATGCGGCCAGTATGAACGCGCTCAAGGGCACGATCGCTGTCGCTAACATCGTCGGGCCTGGGAGCAGCGCCGGCAACATCGCCATCTGTACGTTGAAGAGCGGTTGCACGAAAGAACTAACGAATTCCAACGTTATCGGCTATGCCGGTGGGATCGCATTAGCTAAGAACGGTGACTGCTGGCTAACCTCGGATCTATTTTATAGCTATTACATCTCTCCGCCGACGATGACGTATTGGAAGGGTTGTACCGGTTCGGGAGAAGCCGTAACAGGTTATCAAAACAGCGCCTACGGCAGCATCAGCATCGACTCTCACGGCTATCTGGTTTCGCTCGACCTAGGAAGCTACTACCAGAACTCTCAGCTCTGGGTATACAAAGGATGTAATCCCCAATGCAAGCTTGTCGGCGGGCCATTCGCTCTGCAGGGAAGAGAAGTCTTTGGAGGCCTCAACAAAAAGTCCAACGAGTACGGCGTGACGGTGTATGAGGGCGACTCATATCCTAACACGATGACCGATATTTACGAGTACACTCCGACCAGCATTAAGTACAAGTTTAGCTTCCCGAACGATTTAGGGGGCTACGACCCGGAAGGGTTTGCTTTCAGTCCCTCGCCGAAACTCTAAGCCGATTACGCGTTCATCCGCGACTTTCACCAGAATGTTGGCGCGCAGACGATCCAGTTCGGCACGCCTCCGCGTTGAACCCACAGTGGCGTGACGCCGCTTCACCGTGCCACGAAAGCCGAAAAGCTGCGAGTAGTCCTGCGGATCTCGCTTGTGTGGCCTAACCAAACTGCTTTTTGCTCGTCGGGCAAAGCCGCTGCTCTTGCCTTTTTTGTGCTAGGATAGCTCCCACACGAAAGATGGCGCAATGCGCTGAAAGAGGTTGTGATGCCTACCATCAGGACGCGCGACAATACCGAGATTTATTATAAGGATTGGGGTTCGGGAGAGCCCGTAGTGTTTAGCCACGGATGGCCACTGGACGCTGATGCGTGGGAAGATCAGATGTTCTTCCTTGCATCGCGGGGGTATCGCTGCATTGCTCACGACCGTCGCGGAAACGGTCGATCGAGCCAACCTTGGACCGGCAACGATTTGGACACATATGCCGACGATCTTGCGGCGCTCGTTGAGGCTCTTGACTTGCACGATGCGATCCACGTCGGGCATTCTACCGGAGGAGGTGAGGTTGCTCGCTACATTGGACGACACGGAACAAAACGCGTCGCAGCGGCAGTCCTTGTTAGCGCAATTACCCCGCTTATGCTAAAGACGCCTGCGAACTCCGAGGGTTTACCGATGGAAGTCTTCGATCAACTGAGAGAGGGCGTGCGCAAGGACCGCTCGCAATTCTTTAAAGATCTCAGTGGGCCGTTTTACGGTGCAAACCGCCCTGGCTCGACCGTATCGCAAGGGGTGCGCGACGAATTCTGGCTCCAAGGCATGATCGCCGGTTTCCCCGCGTGTTACGACTGCATTAAAGTGTTCTCTGAAACGGATACGACTGAAGATTTGAAGAAATTCGACGTGCCCACGCTCATCATACACGGTGATGACGATCAGATCGTACCGATTGTGGCGGCAGCGCTCAAGTCATCAAAGATCGTTCCCAACGCACAGTTGAAGATTTACGAAGGCGCCCCGCACGGATTACCGACGACTCTGAAGGATCGCCTGAATTCCGACTTGCTAGAGTTCTTCAAGAGCCGAGTCCATCCGAAGGCATCGGTAAACTAATCTCCCGCGAACGAAGATGCCCCGCGACGGCGGGGCATCTGTTTATATGGAGCCCATGCACCTGGACGGCAAGATTGACTCGATGGAACGGCGACCTATTTACCGCATGACTAGACACCTCCGCCTCGAATCATTCAGCCATGATGAGCACTGCAAGCGCAGAAGTCGACACGCATACGTCGTTTGGTCCCCTTAAGCAAGTCGACGCGGGCGTCCTGAGTATCGGATACGCGCAAGCCGGTCCGGCCAACGGTCCGGCGGTGATTCTCCTACACGGCTGGCCTTACGACATCCACGCCTACGTTGACGTCGCGCCGGCGTTGGAATCCGCGGGTTTCAGGGTGATCATCCCATACCTGCGGGGTTTCGGCCCGACTCGCTTTTTGTCGGCGCAAACGTTGCGCGACGGCGAGCAGCTGGCGTTTGCTCTCGATACGGTGGCCCTGATGGATGCGCTCGATATCGGTAGAGCGATTCTCGCCGGCTACGATTACGGCGGCCGCGCCGCCGACATCGTTGCGGCACTTTGACCCGAGCGGTGCAGCGCGCTCGTTTCGGGACAGGGCTATCTCATTATTAATTACAAGGCCAATCGGAAGCCGCTGCCACCACAAGATGAGTTGCAATTTGGTTTCAGTACTATTTTTGCACGGAGCGCGGCAGGCTTGGTTACAGCGAAAACCTGCATGATTTTAACAAACTCATGTGGCATTGGCTCTCCCCCAAATGGGACTTTGATGACGCCATCTACGAGCGCTCGGCGTCGTCTTTTGAGAATCCGGATCATATCGCGATCGTGACTCACAATTTCCGCACGCGGTACGGCCTTGCTACCGGCGATCCCCAACACGGCGCCTTGGCCGAAAAGCTTCAAGGGTTTCCCGCAATCTCCGTGCCCACGATCACGATTGCTACCGACTTCGACGGTGCAAACGCAAGTGGTGAGTCCTATCGCAACCGGTTCTCGGGCAGATACGAGCATCGAATCTTCCCCGGCTTCGGTCACAACGTTCCTCAGGAGGATCCGCAGGGCTTTGCGCAAGCCCTGATCGATGTCGCCGCCTTTCATGAAGAGACTGTCAGAGGCGCACGAGGCGGTGGCTATCTTGCTAGGGAATTCAAAAATGAATCGTCAACCTTCAACAATGCTCAGCACCCGCTGAAAGACCGGAGATTTATCATGAAGTACGCCATTATTGGTTCCGGCAAGATTGGGACCGCGCTCGCGCGCGCCTTCGTACGTAAGAATGTCGAAGTCGCAATCGCAAACTCCCGCGGACCGCAGACACTTGCGTCTTTGACCGAAGAGCTCGGTCCCGGCGTTTTTCCCCAATCCATTCAAGACGCTTATGAGGCTGAGATGATCTTCCTCGCTGTCCCATTTCCTGCTCACAAGGACGTTGCAAAGCAGTTCAAACAGTGGAACGGCAAGATCCTGGTGGACGTCACGAATGCCCTTGGCGTTGCTCCGGAAGAGCTAGGAGATTGCCTCTCTTCTGAAGTCGTGTCCCAAGCATTTGTCGGAGCGCGAGTCGTAAAGGCGTTCAATCACCTCCCTGCGGCACAACTTGGAACGAACCCGAGCCTGGAGGGGCAGCGCCAGGTCGTGTTCGTGTCGAGTAATGACGCCGATGCCGGCGGAACTGTCGCGGCGCTAGCAACTCAGCTTGGCTTCGCTCCAATCGAACTCGGAAGGCTCGATAAGGGCGGCGTACCCCTTCACGTTGTGGGCGGAAAATCTGGCGGGCTCATGCTTCAGAATCTGGTCAAGCTCGGCTGATTGGCCGTGCCTATAGGTGCCGTCGGCAACTCACTGAAGGCCCCCGACGCTGCGTCACGATGAACGCCGAGCAACGAGCCGCGTACTCGATCCGGTCAGTGCGAGAAGACCGAGTCCGAGACGGGCGCGTTGATCGAATATTGTCCGTAAGTCGCGGTCGCGTCGAGATTGTACGTCGGCATCGCGACAGAGATCGTCTCGGATTGCGGCAGCGTGTAGCCTTGAGTCTGTGCGTTGCGAATCGTTAGCGCAACCGACGATCCGTCTTTATAAGACCATTGCGCCGAAATGGCTTGATTGTTCGCCATAGCAACGCCGAAGATGACGTGATCGACCGTTGGGTCATTCTTTGGAACAGCCCGCAGCAGATACGCGGGTGTGCCGCCGGACTGCCCTTGTTCGACCGACGTCACCACGTACTTCGACGGCCACGTTTGCGGTAACATATCGAGCGTGTACGAGCCCTTAAAGAAGCTGCCGAGTGGACCCGGCACGTGCGTAATAGCGATGGCAGCCTTCGCCGGAGCCTTGAAGTAGGCAGTGCCGTCGACTCCGGATCGCAAGCTGATCGGGCGATGCATCTTCACATCGAAATGGGCGGGGACGGAATAGGATGACAGGCCCGCAGCGGCGGCCGCGCGGGTGAGGATATCCTGGCCGGACGGTGCGGCCTGCACCGCTGAAATGGCCGCTGCTGCTAGGAAGGCGCTGAGGGCGCCGGCTCGTTCGAGTTTCATGTCGCCCATTCTAGCAGACCGCTCGCAAGCTCAAGGAGGAACTCTGACTCCCTGCATCAGGAAAGCTGCAAACGATATGCTTAGGCCCATGATTAGGCGGTTCCTGAGCGCGACGATCCTCGGATGCGCGGCGATTCCCCTCGGAGCAACAAGCGCCGAACCGCCGGTTACGCATCAGGACGTGACGCGCAACTGGGCCGATGCGTGGAACAGCCACAGTATCGGCAAGGTACTCGCGCTGTTTGCCAAGGACATACAGATTGACCAGCCGGAAAACGACAAGCCCTCGACTATCAAGGTGCGCGGAAGTTTTTCGCTATGATTTTCAAGGCGTATCCAGACTTTCACGTCACCGTGCTTCAGGCGATTGTCGACGGACGTTCGGCCGTCTCCGTCGAGCGCGTAACCGGCACGTGGACGGGCCCTTTCGTTAACTCGAACAGCGGGAAAGTTACGCCGGGTAACGGACGGCACTTCGATCACTCCGGCGCTATGGTCTTGCTCTACGACGCTGACGGTAAAATTCGGCACGTCTCGATCTATTGGGACCAACTGGCCGTCGACCGGCAACTCGGAATAATCCCGAGATAGGCATCCTGACGGTCGAGGGGCCGTACGAGGGCCAGCGAAGTCATCGGCATGTCGAGCGAGGCCCCATTTTCTGAACTTCTCCGACAGCAACGGCGTGCCGCCGGATACTCGCAGGAAGACCTAGCCGAACGCGCCGGCCTGAGTGTCAGCGCAATTGGTTCGCTCGAACAAGGCTTGCGTCGCGCTCCCCACCGAGACACGGTTAAGGCCCTCGCAGATGCTCTACGTATGTCCGAATCCGAACGCCGCGAGCTTGAAGAAGCGGCGGCGCGTGCCCGCGGCCGTCAACCACGCGGCGATTCTAGCCTTCCGATCTCGCTGACGTCGTTCATCGAGCGCCGCGAGCTTGATGAACTCAAGGCGCTACTACCTGGACACCGCTTGTTGACGATCACCGGCTCTCCCGGGATAGGTAAGACTCGGATCGCGATCGAGTTGGCACGCCGCGTCGAGGATCTGTACGACGAAACATGGTTTGTCGACCTACTGGCGGTACGAGACGGTAATTTCGTCGCATCGCAAATTGCCCTTCGTCTCAACGTCCCGGCCGATGGCGACGCCGGTCTATCTGCGATCGTTCGCCGCATACGATCGCGCCATTCGCTGCTGGTGATCGACAACTGCGAGCATGTCGTTGCGGATGTAGCATCGGTCGTCGAGAAGCTCCTTCGGAGCTGCCCACTGCTCACGGTGCTGACGACAAGTCGTGAAGCGCTCACGCTCTCCGCGGAACTTTCATATCGCCTGCCATCGCTGGATGCGAAAGTCGCTTCGGATCTATTCGTTGCGCGCGTGCAGCAGGCTGATCCGTCGTGGTCCCTGGAGACGGATCGTCTTTCTGCGGTGGCTGACATCTGCAAGAATCTTGACGGCATCCCGCTCGCGATCGAGCTTGCCGCTTCGCGCGTTTCGACACTTGGACTTGAAGCGCTCCGCGGTCGGCTCAAAGGCGGAATTAGCATGACGGGAAGTCGCGATCTACCGGCTCGGCATCAAACGATGACCGCGACCATCGCTTGGAGCCACGATCTGTTAACCGAGGCCGAAGCGCTGCTCTTTCGGCGCTTGAGCGCCTTCACTGGAAGCTTCACACTTGAGGTCGCAGAATTCCTCGGTGCTGACGAGTCATTGCCGGTGGAAGCAATTGCTGACGCATTATCGAGCGTCGTTCAAAAATCACTCATCAATGTCGATCACGTTGGCGCGTCAACGCGTTATCATTTCCTGGAATCGATACGAACATTCGCCTTGGGACGCCTGACGGACGCAGGTGAGTTTAACAACACGATGCGGCGCCTCATGGAATGGCTTCAACAGAAAGCGCCGACGCTTTACTCTTCGCCGCCGCCTGAGACGGCGGTCGAGGATTCCCTAAAGCTGGACAATGTGCGCGTCGTCGTCGGTTGGGCTGTATCGAGCGCAAGTTATGCCACTATCGCGTCTGCAGCAAACCTTGTAATTAGCTTTAACCCCACCTGGTATTGGCAGTTTCGCCAGACCGATGCTCACACACTCGGTCTAGCCCTACTCGAATATCTCGACGACCGCGAAAGCCCAGAAATCGTGGGACTGCTCATTCTCAACATTGCTCCCGCCGCTGCAGGCGTGGAACTCGAGGCGCTCGCACCTCGGGCAATACCGCTGTTGGAGAAGACCGGACACCCGGGTAGTGCGGCATATCTCCATGCCCGGATTGCCGAAATTGCGTGGAGGCGCGGAAACGCCGCAGCTGCCGAAGAGCATCTTGCTATCGCATCAGGCCTACTGAGTACTCCCGAAGCCAGGCGCAACAGCCCCAGCACCGTTGCGACGAGCGCTTACGTGCGCTGTCTGCTGAACGACTTCCCAGGCGCGCGCGCTTGCCTGCAGCAGATGGAGATTTCTCCCGGCAGTGCGTGGGAAGTCGACGCTCGCATCGTCCTTGCTGAGATTGAGTTTCGCGAAGGAAACACGGAAACAGCCATCGACCTCTTGGACAAATCGGTGTCCGACGCCGCCCGCTATCCCAATGCCAATCACCTTGAAGTGTTGATTTTTGGGAATCTTGCGAGATATCTGCTTTTTGTTGGAGACGAGGACAGCTCTGAGAATGCGCTCCGCACGTCGCTACGCCTTCTCGTGGGCACGCGGCACTTCGGCTTTCTTTACATGGCGCTGGGGTATGCGCGCTATGCAGCCGCCTTTTCTGCGCGATCTGGCCGTGCAGATCTTGCGGTACGTCTGCTGGCTTCATGCAATGCGGCCGACGAGCGCCACGGTGTTGTTTCGGGACACGACGCACTCCCGAACGAAATAGCAGTTGACGCGATCGTCAAGCAGCTAACGCGTGAAAAGTGCGAACGTTTACGCGTTCAAGGTGCCGCCGAAGACGTGTACGCGCTGCTCGAGGAGTACCTCGCTCAACCGGCCGCGGCGGACAACGCGCGAGCAAGCGCGACATCGAGTCCGCGGGCGACCACCGTGACACGATCGTCACCGAACTGACCGAACACCGACGACGGGAGATCGTACTCGATGCACGAACCGCCATCGTCTTTCTCATAAATAATAACGCGTAAGGGCGCGTACAAACCGGCTGCTAGCTGGTAACGCGTCATCGTCGAAGCGGTGAGCGGGTTCCCAATTTCATATTGTACGGCGTCTCGAACCTTGCCATAAAGGCCGACTAAGACGCCGTGATCGCGTTTAAGAAAGATCGAGAGCTCGGGAGCGGCCTCAAGACGCTGCTTTAGCCTATCCGTGACTCCATCGCTTAGGAGCAATGCGATCTCCTCGTCGATCGAGAGGATTAGGGCTTCCAGACGCGCTCGGACATCGGCGGCCGCCTTCTGCGACTCCATAACGACGTGCGTGACTTCTATCGCTCTTCGGGACATCGATAATGACACAGGGCACCCCCCAAGGTCGGTGACTATGGAGCTAAACGATACGGGCCGAAAGTCGGATCTACCACTAACAACCCCTACAAATCCTCCGACAAATAGCGACGTGGGTGTTCGAGGGCCTCAGCTGCGTGCAGACTTGGTTCATCATGAGGACACCGCGCAGCGTCGCTCGATCGGGATTTCCGACAACGAGCTCGGCGTTGCTCGGTGCCTCGTTCTTAGTTAGATTCGTTCCGGCTGCGAAAGCCGGGGAGGTTTCGAACGTGAGCAGTTCCGGAAAACCGAGCATCGTCTTCTGCCATGGAATCTGGGCAGACGGCTCGTGCTTCAGCAAAGTTATTCAGCCTCTTCAAGCCGCCGGATATGAATGTATTTCGGCGCAGTACCCGCTTAACGCGACTGCCGACGACATCGCCATTGTCAAGAAGACCCTGAGCCGTGTCAGCAGTCCCTCCATCCTCGTCGGACACTCGTACGGTGGCCAGGTCATCACCGGGGCCGGCACCGACGATCGCGTTCGCGGGCTCGTGTACATCTGCGCACTCGGCCCCGACGAAGGTGAGACCGCACAAGAGCAACTCGGTAAGTTTCCGACGACCCCCGTCTTCAAGCAAATCGAAGTGGCCGACGGTCGCGTCTGGATGAAGCCCGCGGGCATCGCGGACTTCTGCGGCGATCTTCCCGAAGCGGAGCAGAAAGTCGTCTGGGCGACGAACTATCCGCCCGCGGCGGACCTGTTCAGCGTTCCCATGGGCACCCCGGCATGGAAGACAAAGCCGAGTTGGTTCATTGTTGGCAAAAACGACAGGGCCGTGCCTCCCGATCTCGAGCGGTTTGTGTCAAAACGCATGGGCGCGGACACGATCGAGCTGGACTCGAGTCACTGCGCGATGCTCTCGCAACCGACCGTCGTCGTCGACTTCATCATGAAGGCGGTGAACGCGACATGAGTGGTTCAGCAAAACCGAGTATCGTGTTCTGCCATGGAATTTGGGCAGACGGCTCGTGCTTCAGTAAGGTAATTCCGCCGCTGCAAGCGGCGGGATACGAAGTAATGTCAGCGCAATACGCGCTCGATACCAACGTAGGCGACGTCGCAACCGTCAAGCGCACGCTGGACCGCGTCAAGAGCCCTGCAATCCTGGTCGGACACTCGTACGGTGGCGCCGTGATTACGGCGGCGGGCATCGATGACCGCGTCATCGGGCTCGTCTACATCGCCGCGATTGCGCCCGATGCCGACGAAACATCGCAGAGCCAGCAGAACAAGTTCCCCAAAACGGACATCTTCAACAACATCGAAGTCACGGGCGGCCGCGTCTGGATGCGTCCCGAAGGCGTCAAGTACTTCTGCGGAGATCTTTCGGAGCAGGAGCAAAAGTTCATATATGCGACGCACCATGCGCCTGACGCCGACCTCTTCAACCACAACGCACCCGGAACGGCCTGGAGAATGAAACCGAGCTGGTTTATCGTGGCCAAACAAGACCACACCGTACACCCTGATCTCGAGCGCGCCGCGGCAAAACGCATGAACGCCAGCACAATCGAGATTGATTCGAGTCACGTGCCAATGCTCTCCCATCCCGATATCGTAGTCGATGTTATTCATAAGGCCGCAGAAGCGGCTCGTGCGCAGGCGGCGTAGCGCCGCGACCTGCTCTTGCTGCCCGGCTACTCGAGGCCTATGCCACGTTGATGCAAATGATGACGGCTCGGCAGCAAGCGCGAGTTTGGAGTTTTCGGGCTCGAGGAATACCTCGAGCCCAAGTCGATCCGCGGAGCATTTCCTGACCCAGGTGCGGGCCGAAGCAGCCGAGGCTGATTCGCTCGGCCACTGCGTAGCGATCACCGGAGGATAAATAAAAAACAGCCGCAGCTAGAGGGCGCATTATGCAGAGGTTTACAAGTGTAGCCGTCTTAGCAATGCTTGTGATGGCCGGCGGCGCGGATGGGAATGCCCAGGCGACGGCGCCAAGCCCATTGAACGGCGTCGTTCTGCAACTTACCGTTTCCGAGAGTGCGCTGGCCAATCTTCCCCGACGAACGGTAACCGTCAACGAGGAAAACGGACAGAACGCCGTATATTCCGGCGTGGACCTTGGGGTGTTGCTTGCGGAGAACGGCGCGCCTTCAGGGGCGGCAATCCGCGGTCGCGCGGTTGCCGATTACGTGGTTGTCCGGGCGTCCGATGGCTATCGTGCGGTATTCGCCTTGTGCGAACTTGATCCGACGATCACGGATAAGATCGTGCTAGTAGCCGATCGTCGCAACGGTTCCCCAATCGGGGCGGACTTGGGCCCCTTTCACATCGTAGTCCCTGGCGAGAAACATCACATGAGATGGGTGCGAAATGTCACTGAGGTAGCAGTCTTTACTGCGACGTAGGGAATATGCGTTTGGGGACTTCAGCGTTCTTACGGCCGAGGTCGAGCTGAGCGAGGCGTTACTTCGCCTGGACCGTGAACCCAAGCTCTTCGAGCACTCTTACTGCGCCGCTCTTCCCGCCCTCGAAGTCGCTCGAGTTCAGTTTGTGGCCCGTCGCGAACTCATATGCCGTGCCGAGAATCGCCTTTGGGGGATACTTACGATTTTCCCAAAGCAGATCGTATGTCGTGGTAGGAGCAAAGCCGTGCTTGACAAAAAACTCCTCGGCGCCTAGTTTATCGTATTCGTGCATCGCACGCACCACGTGATCGGGGGTCACTTTGTCCCATTTCACCATGGCTTCATTTCTCCCAAGGTGTCGGAGCGAGGTCTGCTGGAATCCGCATGACTACTCCGTGTGAACCAGATAACGCGCGATGAGTTGGTCGGCGACATCGTTGAGATCGTTTCCCAACACCTCGGGTTGAGGACCGACGCCGAGGACCTCGTTTCCGGGGCGCTTGATCAGCGCGGCGTGCCAGCCCGCGCCCAGAGCGCCGATCGTGTCCCACGTGTGCGATGCAATGAGGAGCATCTCAGACGGTCTTGCCCCGAGCTGCGCCTCAACGTAGGCATACGCCTCGTGCGCCGGTTTGTGATGGCCGACCTTATCGACGCTGAAGCGTCGCTCGAACCTGTCGACGATTCCTCCGTGCTCAAGCTGGCGCGTCTGAATCTCGAGCAGATTGTCCGTTAGCGTGAAGAGACGGAAGCCGGCTTCGCGCAACTTATCGAGGGCCGCCGGAACCTCCGGGTGGGGCGGCATCGTAGCGAATGTATTCGTCAGCTCCGCCATGTCACTATCGGATAGCGTAATTCCGCGCGTCTTCGCCAACATTGCCAGCACGGCTGCGCCGATATCGGTGAAAGGCACGTAGACGCCGGCAAGCGTCAGCGCCTCAGAATACAAGATGAGGTCCGCGAACCATAAGCGCATCACCGCGCCATCGCCGAAGATCCGGCTAAAGATTGGAGCTACCGACTCCAAATCGAGAAGCGTTTCATTGACGTCGAATGTTATCAGCGGAAGTCCGGCCGCCATCGATGAGCTCCTTGTTGGATTACGGGTAGCTATCTTTGAGCCAGATGCGGTCGTCCCTTTCTTGACGTTCGGCCAAAGGCTGGCGCCGAGGCCACTCGGCATCGCGAGCTTGCCCAACGCTCTGCGTCGTGTTGGACCGCTAGGAAATGCGGGGGGCGGCGGCGACTCTCCAACGAGTAAAAAGCAGCGGCTCCGGGAAGACGGTGGTGAAGTGTCATTCTGGGAACAAGTCACGGCGGTAGCGGCAATCGGGCAGACAGTCGTCATTGCTCTGGGCGCGTTCTTTGCATACCAGCAGATAAGTGGTTTGCGTCGACAGCAAGAAGCGGAAGTGATTCAGCAAATCTTTGCGACTCTTAACAAACCCCAGTTCGCGAGTGCTCTTGATTTTGTCTATAATGGTCTAGTAACGCGCCTGGCTGAAACGGCGTACGTTCGCGAAATAGCTGAAGGCAAAGCAACTGCAGCGTCTCATCCCGAGTTCGTCGTTCTGCATTTTTTTAATGGCCTCGGACTGCTAATGCACACGAAGATGGTCGGGGAGTACCCGATCGTTCAGGTCGTCGCTTCACCCTGCATCCGCGCCTGGGAGCGCCTCGCCCCGGTCGTTGAGTTACTGCGCCGGCGTTATCCGCACGCCTATACCCCTTTTGAGTCGTTAGTGGTGCGGTCGCGCGCAATCGACCTGGTAGCGATTAACGCGCGCTTTCGAGCTGAAACTCCGCAACTGCGCGAGCAATGGGAAGCGACTGGGCGCGAACTGGTCGAAAAGCGCATTCGCCTGCTCGACGACCAGGACGCCGGCTAGCCGTTTGTGCCACACCGTTAGGTTCGGCGGCGACTGGCATCACGATCCCTCAGGGATACCGCTCGTTTCATCGAATGCGCAACGCGATCTTGCCCTCGACACGGCCTTGTTCGATTCGGCGGTGAGCATCGGCCGCGCGATCGAGTGGGAATACCTCGACCCGTAGCGGCATCGAGCGCGTACCGATCGCCTCGTTCAGTCGCTCGAAGTCTTCCCGCGACATCCCGCCGTCGAATGGTACCGAAGGATGCGCCTCGATATGTATCTCCGGTTCGACACCGTTTGGGTATGCGATGGGCGCATGTGATCGCAAGTGCGATAAGAACGCGGGAAGATCGTCGCCATTCGCCGTTGCAAGCACCGCGTCAAATCCGTTAGGCGCAATTTCCTTGATCACCGCATCGCGCCGCGGCGAACGCGGATCGATTGCATGCGCGGCTCCTAGCGTTCGCAGGTATTCGTGCGCCTCGGGGCGTCCCGTTGCAACTACCGTCGCTCCCATTGCGTTTGCGGCGAGCCAAACGGCGAGTGAGCCGACGCCGCCGCTTGCGCCGAAGACCAGCAGCAATTCGCCGCGCTTGGTCTTTAAAACGCGCAGGCCTGCATATGCCGTCAACGCGACGCAGGGCATCGCACCGGCAACTTTTTGATCCAGCTGCTCCGGAACGCGCTCCGCTCTATCTGCCGGAACGCTAACGTATTCTGCGTGAAAAGCACCCGACGGCTTTGCGTAACTGTAGGAGTACACACGCTCGCCGACGCGTAAGCGGGTGACGCCGTCGCCGACCGCAGCCACCGTCCCGCTGCCGTCGACGCCCAAAATCGTGCCGGGCTTTACGGCTCCCCAGTTGCCCGAACGTTGCTGAGCGTCCCAGATGCCGACGCTGGCATAATCTAACGCAATAATTACGTGACCGTGAGTCAGCTGCGGCACGGGCACGGAGGTAATATGAATCACGTCAGGCGTGCCCGCCTTGTCGGCGACGGCCGCTTTCATCATCTCTGGCAGGTTGGATGTCATAAGATACGGCGATTTCGCCAAAATCGGGCACGAACCTAGAAAAAAGGCGCCCGCGAAATGCGGGCGCCTTCGTCATTACCAGCTTTCCCTAGCGGTACGACGGTTGTCTCGTTGCAAAGCAATCGCGGCAATACACTGGCCGGTCATTCCGTGGTTGGAATGGGACCTGAGCGACGCCGTGACACTGGCCGCACGTTGCGGTAAACATTTCCCGCTCGCGACCAACGCTCCGGCCACCCGAATAGCCGCCCTCGCCGCGCTGTGCCTTACGGGCAGCACGACAGTCGGGACAGCGGCTCGGCTTGTTCGTGAATCCCTTCATCGCGAAGAACTCTTGCTCTCCGCTTCCAAAGGTAAAGGGCGCGTTACAGTCAACGCAATTAAGCGTCTCGTCTCTATACATAAATGAACTCCTTGGTTCGAAAATTGGCGCAGATGGACTCACTTCGCAAATCGGAACCAGGAGCTGAAAACGGATCAAGAACCGAGCGGACCGCAAAATGAACGCCGGTCGTCGAGCGCCTCTGACGACGCGGCTTCATCCCCCTTGACCCTTTGACCGATCGAAAGGTTTCAGAGCGTAACCGTCGTTCCGCGCTCCGCGGCGGTTGCGGCGAAGCCGCGCTCGTTCAGAAGGGCTGCGAGCGCGGCGGCGCTTCCGGGCTCGGCGTGCACGATATATGCTCGTACGCCTTTCGCGCGTAAGGGCTCCAGCCAGCGGAGGAGTTCCCTCTGATCGGCATGGGCGCTAAAGCCGGAGAGATGAACGATTTTCGCGCGCACCTCCAACCGATCGCCGAAGATTCGAACCGGACTGGCGCCGTCGATGATCAGCCGTCCGAGCGTTCCGTGCACTTGATATCCCGGAAAAATAATCGTCGCCGACGGGTTGGAGATATGCCGGTGCAGGTGGCCCAGGATACGTCCTCCTGTTGCCATGCCGCTCGACGCGATGACGATCGCCGGCGCAGGAAGATCGTCAATCCCTTTTGATTCTTCGCCCGAAACGACCAACGTGAGGTTGCGGCAACCGAACGGCGCGTCGTGCCGGCTGGAAACGGCTTTATACGCCTCGGGATGATGCGTGAAGACGCCATCGACTTTGATCGCCATCGGACTATCGAGGTAAACCGGAAGCTTTGCGATCTCGCCCTCGGCGTCTTGAAGCCGGCCGATCGCCACCAGCAAATCCTGTGCTCGCTCGACCGCGAACGTCGGTATGATGATCGGCCCCCCTGCTGCGATGCCCGCCAGCAGCGTCGTTCGCAGCTGGTCGAGTGAATCCGGCGGATGGTTTCGGTTCCCGTACGTGGCTTCGCAAACGACGGTGTCGGCCGAATTGAGCTGCGCGGGATCGTAGAGCAGCGCCGAGCCGTATCGGCCCACGTCGCCCGAAAAAATCGTACGCTTACCTTCGCACTCCATCTCGATGAACGCCGCCCCGATAATGTGACCCACGTAGCGATAACGCATCGTGGCGCCGCAAACGTCAAAGTCGCTCTCCAACGCTACCGGTTTGAGTTGACGAAGCGTCGCCTGCACGTCGGTCCCGGTGAAAAACGGCGCCAACCCGTGGGAACGCTCGTGGTTAAATCCGCGCTCGTGCATGTGATGCTGGAGGTGCGCGGCGTCTTCCAGCACGATTTCGATCACGTCGGCAGTCGGCGGCGTGCAGTAGATCGGCCCGCGATACCCGTCTCGAACGATCTTCGGCAGATAGCCCACGTGATCCAGATGACCGTGCGTGATGACAATGGCGTCGAGCTGCTCCGGAGCAATCGGCAGCGGAACGTGATTGAGAGCCTCGATCTCTCGCGGACCCTGAAAGAGTCCGCAATCGATGAAGAAGCTCTTTCCGTGGGTCGAGACGAGGTGCTTGCTGCCGGTCACGGTGCCCGCCGCGCCGATGAAGGTTAGCTCAGCCACGGGGCACGTTTTCGAAGGCCACCGCGCTGGGGCGCCGGGCCTGGCCAAAGATCTCGACGCAACGATCGATCAAATGCTCGGGATCGTCGTCTTGAATGATGACGGCACCTGTTTCTTTCTTGAAGAGCGCCGCGACCTCGGCGAAGTGATTTGAGAGTCCGCCGGAGTCCCTTAACACGCCGATAAGCTTCCCTTCATCGTACGCGATGCAAAACTCGCCCATCGTTCCGCTGCGGCCGGCAATGAAGACGACGAAATCCGAGCTGTGGATGTTCTCGACTTCGCGCCCCATGAGGCCCGATCCGGCGAATGCAATGGCGGTGTAGGGCTCGGTTGGCGATTCGTACAGTTCGATGTGCTCCTCGCGCGAATGCGCAGGCGAAATCCCCAAGCTCTCGCCGCCGGCTTCGTGCGCCCCCAAAACGGCCGCGTGCGGAAGACCCGGGCTGGCTCCGGTAACGATCAAGGCTCCGCGGCAGGCAATGCATGCGCCGAGGCGCCGGCCCAATTCGAGCTCGGCGCCGGTTAGAATGCCGCCCGACGAGCCCATCACGCCGATTTGAAGCTTCACGCGCGCTACTTGTCGAACAGCCTCCGAGTATCATGCTCCCGTAGGCGGACGGCGCGCTGTCACACCATGACCGACTCAATCATTAAGCATAGAAAAACCGTAATTGACTGGGAGATAAATGCGTAAGCTAATCGCTGCAATGAAGATTTCCGTTGACGGAAAGGTTACGCCCGCGGATTGGGTGGCCGCATGGTCAGACGACTACGGCCTCATGCCGCAAGTGGACGCGTGCATACTTGGGGGCAAGCAGTACCCCGAATACGAAAACTACTGGACCGCGATACAAAAGAATCCGACAACACCCATCTGGACCGACAAGCCGCCGACGCCGGCAGAGCTCGAATACGCGCGCTTCTGCGAGGAAACGCCGCACTACGTGCTCTCGAACACTCTGACTTCGGCTCAGTGGCCGCAGACGCGCTTCCTCCGCGGACTCGACGAAATCACTACTCTCAAGCAGCAGCCGGGTAAAGACATTTATCTGGTTGGCGGCGCTACCACGACGGCGAGCCTCATCGACGCAGGGCTGGTGGACGAACTTCGGCTCCTTGTCTATCCGCTAATCGCCGGCGAAGGGAAACCACTCTTTGGTACAACCAAGAACCGTCGAAAACTCGAGCTCCGGAAGTTTGAGCAACGGCCCGATGGGCTCCTGAGCGAGATCTACGCAGTTAGCTGACGCGAGAACCTCACGTCTTTCTCGCCGTGATTAAGTTACATTCCGGCGCGCTGGGCCGCGTAGCGGAACTGACCCGGCTTCCAAGCGCAAATGCTCCCGTCGTTCATGGCGAAAGACTCAAAACCGTCAACCTCAGGGTTGAAGTCCTCGTTGAGCTTCTTGGTCGCCGGCCAGTTCACGGCGGGATCTTGGCGTGCAGCACCGCGCGCCTTCATGTTTGAAAACTGCGGATCTTTCACCAACGCGTTGAGCGCTGCGGCTAGCCTTCGTGCATCATCCATTGTCATAACGTTCCCTTTGGCGGGTCGAAATTCGCTGCAGGACCCGGCGAGGCCCTCTCCACGCGAGATGGCCTAGTCGGGTAAACGTGAAGCCGCTCCGCATCCAGTCCGAGACCCGGCAAGTTCGCCGCGCGCGTGAGCGACTCAGGCAAGCTTGTAGGAAGTGCTTACGTTACGCGTGAACGATGGCACGCTGTGGCAACCGATTCAAAGGAGCCAATGCTATCTTTCGAAACAAGAGTAACACTGACCGATGCGCGGGAGAGCATCTGGTTTGTTTGGCGGCGCACGAAACTCAAGGCGGCGTTCATAGTGTGGTTGGCCGCTACCGCCGCAGGGGCCTATAGTGGGAGCCGCGTTCCAGACGGTCCAAGTTTCTTGTTCCTTCTACCGATCACGGCGGTTGCAGCCGCGATCTGCTTAGCTGGGATGTATTGGTTCCTTATCGTGCGAATTGCGAAGAAGCAAACGGAGAGATCACAGAGTTCTGGTCCGCAGCGTTGGATTGTTGATGATTCCGGCATCAACGTTGAGAATTCCACGGGGAAGATGCAGCTAAAGTGGGGGGCGATCAATGGTTACACTGAGACAAGGAGCCTGATCTTTGTGCGTGCCGCAACCACGTGGCTTGGCATTCCGGTAGACTCGTTGTCGGCAGATCAAAAGGAAAAGCTGCTACAACTTTTCGAGCACCGGGAGATCCGGCGTGTAGCCTAACGACGGCAGTAGCGCGACGGTTTACGCTCCGCGCGCAAACGGTAACATTGGGCCTATCCAAGATATTCGCGGTCGTCGAGCCGGGATAGCCGGGACGGAGGGAACTGCGGTCGATTCTCATGGCAATATCTACGTAGCGAATATCTTCAACAAAGGGGCAAAGAAGTTTGAAGGCCGCATTACGGTCTATGCGGCGGGCTCAAATGGTAACGTTCGTCCGATCAAAACGATCGACGGAAATCACATGAGTCTCGCTTGGCCCACGGGTCTCGCGATTCATTAGCGGCTAGGCTCTGTTGCAGCAAGGAACTCCTCAGCACGGCGACGGCCGTCGGCCATCAACGCCCGCACGGCGCCTTCGCTGCGATCGAGTTTTCCCTCGTAGTCGAGCGTCTTTTGCAACTCGTCCGACATTTCGATGAAGGGGATGTGGTACGGTTTGTCCGGCTCCTCTGCGAACGCCTTTGGTATGCGCACCGGCTCGCGAAAGTTGAAGCGTTCCAGGAACTCGTTCTTGAACGCGCCGGCCAGAAGCAGATCGTTAAGCAGCTCTATGTACTTCAGATTTTGCTTCAGCGATAAGTTGCCTTCGAGTTGGTTGCGGCGGTCGACAATATCGTCGCTGTAGATCGGGAGATTGTCGCGCCGCGTCGGATTGATCTTGATCAGCCAGATCTCGCGCGGGAGGTTTACCCTCACCCATGCTCGCTGGGTTGATGAGATCATCCAGCGGCGGATTATCGGAGAAGAGTCCGTCCCAGTACGCGTCGCCATCGATCTCGACCGCAGGGAAGAGGCTGGGGACCGCACACGACGCAAGAATATGCTCCAGTTTGATGGCCTCTTTCGCCGAGTTGAACTTTGTGAGGCGCCCGCTCAATACGCTCGCCGCGCCCATCACCAGAACCGGCGCGCTGGCTGAAGCTCCCCACGCTGCCACTTCGTCGAAGTCAATATAGCGACGCAGCGAGTAGCCTAAGTCCACGAATTCGCGGCGCTGGCCAAGCGCAGCAAACTGCAACAGCGACGTCGCCGCGGGTGAGGAGGGACTGATTGCGAAGGACGGGATGAGACCGCGGTTTATCATACGCAGCGAGCCGACGGTAAAATCGTTATAGAGCTGTTCGCTCAATCGTCGCGCGATATTATCTTGCCAAAATCCGAGAAGTCGCTCCGTCACCGGCTCGTCCCCACGCTTGATGGCGTACCACACCAGGGCGGCGCAGATTGCACCCCCGGACGTACCGCTCAGGGCGACGATCTCAAACCGATCCGTAATCCCGGCATCGAACAACCCTTGGAGCACCCCCGCCGTAAAGGCAGCTTGACTGCCGCCGCCTTGGCAAGCTATTGCGATTTTTGTCTTCATAATCGTAGGAGTTAAGCTCCTCGTGTGCTAAGGACGCAGACCTCTTCTGTCTGTAAGGAGGGACACCATGGCGCAAGGCCCACTTGAATACTACGTGATTGGCTTTGACGGTCACCGTTTCAGCGGCGAGATTGCCCCGGCCATCGAAGAGGCAGTCGTCTCCGGTGCGATCCGTGTCGTCGACCTGGTCTTCGTCACCAAAGATGTTTCGGGCAAAGTGAACCGCCTTGAATACCAGGACTTCGACGGCGACGTCGCCCGCGCATTCGCGGCGCTCGACCAAAACGCCGACGGAATGTTCTCGGGTGAAGACCTCGACGAGATCGGGAGCGGACTCGAAAATGATTCATCGGCCGCACTCGTGCTGATCGAGCACCTCTGGGCAAGAAAGATCCGCGAGGCGGTCCTTCGTGCGAACGGCAGGCTCATTCAAAATGGCATCCTTACGGAGGATGCAGCTCGCATAGTCGAACCCACTACCGCGTAAACTAGGGAGAACGAACATGAGAAGACGATTTGGGCGCCCCAGCCTGCTGGGGACCGCCGTGCGAACCGCGGTTATTGCCGGTACGGCCACTGCGACAATGAATGCGGTGGGCGGCGCCGGAAGGCGTGAACCGGCCGCGCCGCAGGACACGCCACAAGCCGCGCAGCCGGCGCCCGAGCCGACTGCCTCGGGTTTAACCGGTGATACGCTGGCAAAGCTCAAACAGCTTGGCGAACTGCACGCCGCGGGCGTACTTAACGATCAGGAGTTCTCCCAGGCCAAAGCCAAACTGCTGTCTTAATCTACGGCCCACTCAGCGGCCCGAGCCGTGTGCCACGCTTGCCGTGACACCGTACGCCGCCAGATGCCCCATCCGCGCGACGGGAAGCTCTGCAAAAGCTTCCGGAAGCGTACGCGCTTACTCCGCTGGGATAGCGGACAACAGCGGCGAACGTCGTTGGCCGCTCGTCCGCGCGCGGATCGGGGCTTTAGAGCTTGCATCGCAACGCCGCTTCGGTCGTGAAATAAGCCGCACCCGTTTCTACTCAAAAAGGAGAGCCGTAGTTGAAAACGACTGGTTTAGCGAAATGCTCCGGCGCACTGATTGCACTCGCGATACTATCAGCATGTAGCGGATCTACAGTCGCGCCGTCAACCGCTGGGCTTAATGGCGCGTACGTTGGCAGGACGCTCTTTGTGAACGGAAGACCGGTCACGGCAGCGCGCCTAGGCCCGCTTCCCCGTTACGCCACCATTCTTCCGGACCGACATAAGAAGTCGAAGACCTTTGAGTACGTTATCAACGACTACGGAACCTACGCAAGCATTTTCGACTATCCGAAGAGTGTTCAGCAGATCGGCACGGTCAATAACGTCGGTGGTCAAGGGTGCACGAACGTCCTCTACGGCTATGGGAAGAAGATCTTCTGGATCGTCGCAGGCCAGAACCAGATCGAGGAGTTCAAGGTCCTCAAGAAGCCAATCAAGACGCTGTCTGTCGCCTACTCTTTTCCATCCAGTTGCGCCATGGATACCAGCGGTGACCTTGCCGTCGGGATCTTGTATGCGTCGGGGTTGGGCGGCGGCGACGTCGTCATCTTCAAAAACGCGAGCGGCTCGGGTACCGCTTACACCACGCCGTTGGACGAAGAGTTCTTCGATGGCTACGACAACCAGGGGAATCTCTTCGCCGACGGTTTTACCGGCAACCGTTCGGGCTTCGCGCTCGTCGAGCTCCCGAAGGGCAGCGCTAAATTCGAAACGATCAGAACCAGCAACTCAGTGCAGTTCCCTGGCTCCGTGCAGTGGGACGGCACGTACCTCACGGTCTTCGACCAGCTAGCGAACGCACTGTATCAGTATACCGTCAGCGGAACGACGGCGACGTTGAAGGGCACGGTGCAGTTCACCGGTTCCAGCGACTGCGCGCAGACCTGGATCGTTCAGGGCCTTGTCTATTGCGGAGACGCGGGTAACGACGGCGGCGAGGTCTTCAAGTACCCGGCCGGCGGTTCACCAATTGCGGTCTTCACGGGCAATTTCGACACGCCGCTTGGCGTGGTGGCAACCCAGAAATAATCTGCGTTTCGGTTACGCGGAGTCACAAATGAAGAGCACCGGCTTATTGAAATATGCCGGTGCGCGCGGCCGCCTCGTCCCTGAATTAGCCTCTGAATCGATAGTCGAGGCGCCCATTGTTCGCCGCGTCAACGAATAGACGATAAGGCTCGTCAACCAAGGCGTCGAGGCCATAATCAACGATTTCGACGCTTTTGAGCATTCCGGCGTCGTTCGTCCATAAGATGATTTCAAGAAATGGATGGTTTGGATCGGCCGTTTTCAGCGTAGGACCGTCGTGCGGGTTACCGATTAGTGACGGTGGCCCACAAGTAGCGCGCACATAGCACCAACCGGTTGGATCGTAGTCGGCGATCGTGCAGGATTCAATCTGCTCTACAAGCTCCGGAAAGCCGCGGGTGACCACCCTCAAGAACGCCAGTTCTAAGTCATTTGGAGCGCGATAGCCTACTACAGCCATGAGCGACCGAGCTTCGTGGCAGCGGGGGTGAGGCGAGCGGAAGAGGCGTTACCGCCGCAGTCTGCTAGCACGGCCACGACGCAACTGCTTAGCGCGTAGCGGCTAAAATCCAAGCTTCTCATCTACCTTGCTCCATGCTCCGTGAACGCTATGCTAGCAACGTTTCGGCCTAGGAGCGCTTAGCTCCGCGCAGCAGCCACGTCATCTCAGCGCACTTCAAGGATCGACGCGGCTGGAGGTGCTAGGATTGGGAGAAAGCATGGAGGCCCCAGATCTTTGCGAAGTTGACCTCCCGCGACGCTCCAGGTTCGCCGCGCCGCGCTGGGCCGTACTCATGCTAACGATGGTCGCGGTGCTGGCCGACACACCACCCGCAAACTCTCCTGTAGCGCTTTCCCCGAACCAAATTTATTGGCGGGCGCAAGCGGCTGTCAACCGCCTGGCTGAGCCCGCTTACATTGCGTTTACGTTTGAAAATCAGGGCTTTACGTTTATGAATCATCGCCAGGCGACAGCGCTGCGTCGCGAGTTAATTCGCGTGCTGATGCGCACCTCGGACGGTGCCGGCGTCATCGTCGCCTTGAAGGACATGATTGGTGAAGATATCGCTCACCCACATGCGGCCGTGGTCGTAGAGCCGAATGATTACCTTGCGGTTTCGAACGTCGGTCGGCTTGGAGATTTCCCGCTCACCGATTTCGGGTTGCGGTATGGCACGCGATCGCGGCCTGGATTTTTCGAACCGGCAGGTCCCTCGCCGCGGGCTTCGCCCCTTCAAGTCATCGCAACAGTCGTCGCTTTCAAAACGCCGCCATACCGCATCGTCGATCTCGGCGACACGAGTATCGACGAGCGTCCGGCTTATCACCTAGGCCTCGATCCGATTGACAATCCGACCCACAACGTGTTGCGGCAGATGTGGATCGACAAGGCGACGTTTTTACCCGTTCGTTACGTCGCAATGCGAACCGTCGCAGCGCCGACGGACTATTACACCTATCTTGTGACCGTCAACGCCATTAAGATCGCCGGCCACCTGGTGAACGTCGACGCGGCGGGAGAAAACAAATACGGTCGTGCCGCCTGGCGTATATCCGACCTATCGTTTCCCGACTCCGAGCCCGACTGGGTCTTCGACCACACTCAGTGGGCGGCGCACAATGGTCAGACGATTCCCAATTTACCGCCAAGCTCACCGGCGCCGACGCCACCTTAGCCGAGAATGCGAACCTTGGGGTAACCACTTGCTTCAAGGATCACGTCCTGTCCGTCGGGAGAAATCGTAACCTTATGATCAGAGGTGGCAAATGAAATCTCCATACCGTTGCGGGTATACGTCCCGCTGAAGGTTTGGCCCGCGTTTGTGACGGTGCAAGGGCCGCTGAGAACGGTTGGATCTTCGTCCGTAAGATCTAACTTCAGATCAAACGTTCCGCTGCGCCCCAATGCGTTGTACCTTCCCGAAGCCGCAAAATGATAGGGATCGTTTACGGTGATGTTGCAAGAGCCCACCGTATGCCAGCCCAGAACGCGAGCCTGAAGATCGTGCTTAGCGACTGATAGCCCGTTGAGCGGTGGATGCAGCGTCGCCATTCGATTGACCCCTCCCAAGGTGACTCAGCGATGAGTAAGCCAAACGCAAGACTAGACGTGGTGCTTTTCGTCGCCTTCTCGACGACGCTCGTCCTGGGATTCATTTTGCTTATGCTCGCAATCGTCGCACAGTGCGCGACCTTCAAACTGGCTGTCGGTCATGCGCCCACAATCGGTACAGTCATGCATTTCGGAGGCTCCTCGTCTCAGATGAGGCACTTCTTCGCCTCCGGAGCGTTCCTTCCCGGTCCTTAACCGAGTGAAAGGAAGGGAAAACCTTTGCAACCGAATCGCCGTTTCTTGCGCTCAAACGTGCCAAACAGGCTCGATCGACCGCGACGCCGTAACCCTCTTCAACATGTCGGAATCGCACGACGATCATCACCACGCAAGCGAAGTGCCGGCCGAGCAGCGACTCGCTGCCATTTTCACTCATATCGGCGGTGTGGTTTTCCTGTTCGTGCCTGCGCTCATCGTCTGGCTGCGAACGCGCAGAGATCCCGTAGACTCGTGGCTAGCCCACCAGGCGAAGGAGGCGCTCAATTTTCAATACACCTTGACGGCCGCGTTTTGCGTTTGCGCGATGCTCGGCTGGGTGGCGCCGCGACTGGCTTTCTGGCTCTTTGCTATCGTGTTCGCGTTCGATTTGCTGTTCTCGCTTATCGCCGCGGTCAAAGCTGCTTTCGGCGAACGCTACGTTTATCCGGCGAAGTTCACGGTCGTCCGGTAGTCCCCATCGGGGCGGTGAACATCAGGAGCAACGCCGAGATTGCCCCCGAGAGCACGGCGTTTGCAGGATCGCGGCGCCGCTAACGCGCCTGCGCGACGAGGCCTGGTTCAAGCGCGAGGTCGCGCCGAAGCTCGTTGGGTGAGTTACGTTTACGGTCGTCGACGAACGATTTGCTGCGACACTAAGCAAAGCGTCGACTTAACCCGCCAGGACGACCACCCGCGGGCGACCACGTTCGGCGGCCTCCCAAGCCTCGCTCACCAGCGATAATGGAAACGTTCGAATCGGTACGTTGACCGCGCCCTCCGCGATCAACTGAACGTAGCGCGGAATCTCAGCGATAATATCGGTGAGGGACGCGGAGCCCGCGCCGCTTCCCATTATACGTAGGTTGCGGCTACGCAAAAGTGCGGCGGGAAGCGCTGCCTCTGGGCCGGCGGCAGCGCCGATTTGGACGTACGAGATGTCGGCGCGATCGGCCTCGAGCCCGCGTCTTCCGAGCGCTGCAAACGTGCTCTCCGCCGGTGCACCCCAGAGAAAATCGAGCACGATATCGGGAGACGACCCTTCGAGAACCTGACGGATCGCTGCCGCGTCGCGCTCACGATCGCCGCTTAACGCGACGGTCGCAGCGCCTGCCTCGCCCGCCTCGGCTAAGGCTTGTGCATCGCGACCTGCGCCGGCCACGCGCGTTGCACCAAGAATGCGCGCATTCTGTACCGCCAGCAATCCCGTCATCCCGGTGACGCCAAGAATCAGGACGGTGTCGAGGCTACCGATTTCCGTGCGGCGTGCCTTGAGGGGTAGCCAAGATGCCATACCTGGGTTCACGCCGCCGGCAACCCGCGCCGGGTCGGCGCCTTCCGGGAGCGGGTTCCACAGGAATGACGGGACGGAGATTCGTTCAGCGAGAGTGCCGTACGGCGGTTGCGGATAACCGGAGAACGCGAGCACACCCTCTGCGGAGCGAACGACGGCGTCGACCCCGGGAACGAGCGGCCACTGATCGCTGCTTCCATAGTGCCGGCCGCTTGCAAGGCCACGCACGATCGGATGAATGCCCGCCGCGACGAGCTCGACGACTTGGCGCCCCTCCTGTTCGCCTGGTTCGGCAAAATCGCCATAATGCGCACGATCGCCGGGCGCTCCGATCACCGCTGCTTTCATTTCTCCCTTACGGTACCTCGTTGGAGTAATCCACCGCCGAGAGCGGGTCGGTCAAGACCGCTACTGCTGTTCAGTGTCGCGCTAGACGGGGAACACGAGTTCCCTCCGTTGTCAGTCTGAGCGGTGCTTAAAGAACGCACCATAGGTCGGCTGATGGCACATGGATGCCATCAAATCCTTGTTCGCATCGACGTTACGGTTCACGAAACTTGATTTCTGAAGCCTCCTGCGATATATTGGATTAACAATATATTGAGGAGTCAGCATATCCATGCGGAAAACCGTAGTTCGCGACGCGCTACCGCTCAGTCCGAAAACGTTTCACGTGCTGCTTGCCCTGGCGGGCGGCGAGCGCCACGGATACGCGATCGGAAAAGCAATCGAGGCCGAGACGGAAGGCATGATCCGGCTTACGCCCGGCACGCTCTACCCTTTAATTCGTGCGATGCTCGTGGACGGATGGATCGCGGAGGTCGATGGGGGCGACGGCGACGACCCCCGGCGACGGCTCTATCGCCTTTCGCCGCTCGGTAGGCGAATAGCTCAAGCCGAGGCGTCTCGCATGAACGACCTGGTGCGCCTCGCGCGTTCGCACAGGCTCCTCGTCGCAGCGGGGCAGGCGTGAGCGGCTCCGCCCGGTTGCTGCTGGGCTTTGCGCTGCTCGCGTGTCCGGCTGATTTCCGTAAGACCTTTCGCGAGCAAATCTTGAGCGACGTGGAGGAGTCACGCGTCAGTTCGATCGCGGCAGCGTTCGATATCGCCGCCAACGGATTGCGCATGCGCATCGGCCTCTTGACAAACGATCTCGCCTACGCTGCACGGCGGCTGCTGCGATTGCCGCTTTTTGTCGCCATCGTCGCGCTAACGTTTGCACTCGGCATAGGTGCGAACGTCGCCGTCTTCACCGTGCTCAACGCGGTGCTGCTCAAGCCGCTTCCGTACGTCGATCCCGGCCGGCTCGTCGTCGTTCGCTACCTCAACACGAAGACGTCAGCACTGACATCCGACCTTTCCGTTCCAGAGCTCGGGGATTTTGGAAGGCAGAGCAGTACGCTTACGAACGTGGGTGGCGTCGTCGGCGATCAAGCCACGCTCACCGGCGTCGAAAAGCCCGTCGCGTTAGAAGGTTTAGACGTTACGCCGCCGGTATTCGCCGCGCTGGGCATCGCGCCCGAGCTTGGCCGTTTTTTCACGGAAGCCGATGAGGCGAAGGGCGTCCACAGCGTCGTGATCTCCGATCGGCTCTGGCGCTCCAACTTTGGTGCCGCTGCCGACGTCGTGGGCAAGACCGCCGCGCTCAACGGCACCGCCTATCAAATCGTCGGCGTCGCTCCGCCCAGCTTTGTGATTCCGATGCCCGATTCGGGCCTTTTGACCTCGCCGGACTTCATCGAAGTCCAACCCGACACCGCACCGCCGAGCCAGCGCGGGGCGCAGTACATCGGTACGATCGCGCGGCTTCGCCCCGGTGCCACGCTCGCCGCAGCCAACACCGACCTCGGGCTGATCTCGAAACGCTTGCAGCACCTCTATCCCGTCGAAGCCGCGCTGATCTATTACGTTCGTCCGCTCAACGACGTCGTCTTCGGCGACTTCAAAGCGGCGTTATGGACCGTGCTCGGCGCAGCGATTGGAATTCTCATCATTACCTGCGCGAACGTTTCGAATATGATTCTTTCGACGGCAGCGAGCCGAGATCGCGAGTTCGTTCTGCGATCCGCTTTAGGAGCTTCGAATCGGCGGCTCGGCGCGCAGCTACTCGCGGAAACCGGCCTGCTGGCGGTCGTCGGGGGCGTCGCGGGTGTCGGGATCGCTTACGTTTCGCTAGCGCTTTTGCGCCCCGCGCTCGCGGCGTTTCCGCGCGCGCAAACGATTGCACTCGACGGCTGGGCGCTGGCGTATGCCGTCGCCGTCGTCGTCGCGGCAACGCTGTTGGCGGGGTTTTGGCCGATGCGCTCGCTCGCTCGTCCGAACCTTTCGGTGGCCCTCAAGGAGGCCGGAAGAACGAGCGATTCGGCGGCGACCAACACGGCGCGATCGGCACTCGTCGTTGTCGAAGTCTCGCTTGCGCTCGCGCTGGTCGCGCTCTCGGGATTGATGCTGCACAGCTACTATCTGATGACGCGCAGCGATATCGGAGTGCGCCAAGACGGCTTGTGGGTCAGCTCTCAGATGACGTTGCCAAGCTTCCGTTATCCGACGCTGCGCGACCGAAGCGCGTTTCAGCAGAGCCTTCTCAAGCATCTCCGGGCGTTGCCGGGCGTGGAGTCGGCGGCATTGGGTTCCAACTATCCGCTTTCCGGGTACCACTTTGGCTTCGACCTCGGGATCGTCGGCCGTCACTTCGCGCCGGGCTCAGAACCGATCGCCGCACTGAACGTTATCTCGCCGAACTACTTCAACACGATGGGCATACCGCTGCTGCGCGGCCGAGCGTTCAGCGAGCTCGACACGCCACAGTCGTTACCGGTTGCCGTCGTCAACGAGACGTTTGAACGTGTGTACGGTCCGCGCGGTAATGCCATCGGCATGCAGCTGACCACTGCAGGCGTCAATCAAACGAGCCGAGCGACGCGAACCGTCGTCGGTGTGGTGCGCGATACGCGCGACAGCCTCACGAAGGAAACCCGCCCGACCTACTTCGTGCCGGTCGCGCAAACGCCGATCGACTTTTTCTCGGTGATTCTTCGCAGCGACGGTTTGAATCGCGGTACGCTGACGGTGGAGCTCGCGCGTTCCACCGAGGCGACCGATCCGCAGATGGCCGATGTGGCGTTGAAATCGTACGGCGATCTCATCGCGGCGGCGAGCGCCCACGCGCGCTCCGTCGGCAGCCTGCTCGCCGCGTTGGCGAGCATCGCGATGTTGCTCGCGCTCTCCGGAATCTTCGGCGTCGTGTCGTACAGCGTGACGCAGCGTTATCGCGAGTTCGGCGTCCGCATCGCAATGGGCGCGGCGGCGCGTCACATCGTTCTCGACGTACTGAGCCGCTCGCTTGCAGTCACCGGGATCGGGATAGCCGTCGGGCTGGTGATCGCCGTGATTGGCGGCCGCGCGATTGCGTCACAACTCTATTTCCTCTCGCCTTTCGACCCTATCACCTTTGCCTTCGTCGTCGTGCTCTTGCTGGGCAGCGCCGTGGCTGCTGCGGCTCTTCCAGCGGTTCGCGCGACTCGCGTCGATCCCGTGGTGGCTTTGCGATGCGAGTGAACGCGATGGACGTGCCGCGCGCTGCGGTGTCACGCGCGCGCCGTTATTTGGGCATTGGAATCGTCGTCGGGCTCGTGCTTACCGCGATCGCCGCCGCCGTTACGTTGATTCGCCCGGGAGCGGCCGGTGTCGCAGTGGACCGTTCGACGATCGTCGTGGACACGGCCGAGAGCGGCACTTTGACCATCTCGGTAGCCGCTGCCGGCATTCTCTCGGCGGAAAACGTTCACGTGGTCGACGCGATCGAACCCGGGGTTGTGGAAAGCGTCGACGTCAAGCCGGGGAGCCTCGTCGCGCCCGGCAACGTCATCGCGCGCATGCAGGATCCGGAGACGCAAGCATCGCTGGTTCAAGCATCGTCCGCCGTGCAAGTTGCCCAGGCGCAGCTCCACAGCGCGCAAGCGCAATCGCAGGCTTCCGCGCTGTCACAAAAGGCGGCGCTGGCCACCGCGCAAGCTCAAATGCAAGTCGACTCGACCAACTTCGGGACGCTCGAGCCGCTTCACCACAGCGGTTATGTGGCTGACGCTACCTACCAGATCGCGATGATCAAGCGCAACGAGTCTCGACGAGAAGCTGCGATCAGCCGATCGCAAATCGGCGTCGACGCCGCCGATCAAAGTGCTCGGGTGGCGGCGGCCCAGGCGCAACTCGACAACGCGCGCGCGGTGCTTAGCGCAAAACTCGAGGAGGCATCGGCGCTCATCGTGCGCGCAGCTATCCCTGGTGTCGTTCAGAGCATCGCCGTTGATCCGGGCGCGCGCCTCGATGCCGGCGCCGAGATCGCTACGATTGCCGACACGACCGCGCTCAAGGCCGTTTTACAAGTGCCCGAAACGCAGGTGCACGACCTTTTCGTCGGGATGACCTGCAATGTCGATACCGGGAACGGAACCCTCGCGGGCCGGATCGAGCGCATCGCGCCGACGGCTAATAACGGAAGCGTCGCAGTCGATGTTGCGCTCGGTCGCAGGTTGCCTGCCGGCGCGCGGCCCTCGCTCAACGTCAATGCCACGATCGTGGTCGCGCGTATCGCGGGCGCGATTTCAATCCTGCGCCCTGCCGGTGCTTCCGACAACTCGACGGTCGAACTCTATCGCATCGCTCCGGGCGGAACGCGAGCCGAACTCGTTCCTGTCCGCCTCGGGCGGGGATCGGTCGATCGCGTCGCGGTGCTCTCCGGTTTGCACGCCGGAGATACCGTAATCGTCTCCGATACGTCGGGCTACGCCGGACGGCCCTCACTTGCCATACACTAGAGAAGAGTGATGCCAATGCTTCAACTCAAAGGGATCTGCAAAAGCTACTACACCGACGAGCTCGAGACTCGGGCACTGCTCGACATCAACATGACCGTCGAGCGAGGAGAATACATCTCGATCGAAGGTCCTTCGGGATGCGGGAAGTCGACGCTGCTTTCGATTCTCGGGCTGCTCGATTCCCCGAGCTCCGGAAGCTACACGCTCAACGGGCGCTCGATGGTGGGGCTGTCGATCAATGAACGGGCAGCGGTTCGCAATCGGGCGATCGGATTTATCTTCCAAAACTTCAACCTGATCGGCGATCTCGACGTTTGCAGCAACGTTGAGCTTCCGCTCATTTACCGCGGCGTGACGCCCCGCGAGCGCAAACGCCGCGTCGAGGAGGTCCTCGAACGCGTCGGGCTGGAGCACCGGGCGCGCCACTTTCCCGCCGCGCTCTCGGGAGGTCAGCAACAACGGGTCGCCGTCGCGCGGGCGCTCGCGGGATATCCGTCCGTCCTCTTAGCCGACGAGCCGACGGGTAATCTCGATACGGTCAACGGCGAGTCGGTGATGGAGATGCTGGCCGATCTCCATGCTGAAGGCGCGACGATTGTGATGGTCACGCACGATCGCCGCTTTGCGCGCTACGCGGATCGGACGATCGGCCTACTCGACGGGCGCATCACGGAGTCACTCGAACCCGTCGAATTGCGGCTATAGCCGAGACGCCGAGAATGTCCGCAACGATCGGCGCGTCGGTGGAAGATCCGGACCGATAGGGATTTGAACCAACGAACGAGCGACCGCATGGGTACGACCCAACAACGAGTACCTACGATCACGAGACCGAGAAAGAATTGCTTGAGTTCTTGATCGACGATGCACGTTCTGCACGTCATCGATAAGGACGATACGCGGTCGAGCGAGCGATCGCGGCCGGACTGCTCACGTTAGCGGGACTCGCGTTTGTGGTAAGAGCCATGAAATGGCGACGACTTACCACGCCACGCCCTTGATCGAAAGGAGACGCTACGCGAAACATCAGGATTATCGAACAGATCTCGCTGGACGGCGTGATCCAGGCGCCCGGCGGGCCGAACGAAGACGGCGACTATCCCCACGGCGGATGGGCGGCGCCGCATTCCGACCCGGCCATTGGAGAGGCCATCGTCGCGGCGCACGGCGAGGTGTTCGATCTGCTGCTGGGCCGCCGAACCTACGATATCTGGAGCGCCTATTGGCCGAAAGAAAGCGGTCCGATGGCGAACAGTCTGAACGCGGCAACGAAATACGTCGCGACCCACAGGCCGGAGAGTCTCGGATGGGGGCCGGTCGAGGATCTTGGACCCGACATCGTCGAGGGCGTTCGCCGCATCAAGGCCAAGGACGGGCCGGACCTGATCGTCTGGGGCAGCTCGACGCTGACACCGGTGCTGCTCGAAGACGGGCTTGCCGATGAGGTCTTGCTGTTCATCTGTCCGATCCTCTTAGGAAAGGGCAAGCGTTTCTTTTCGGATGGAACCCCGCCACGCGAACTCGCGCTCGTCAGCACCAAGGCTGCATCCTCGGGCGTCATCATCAGCACGTACCGGCCTAGCGGGCCTTTGCGGACCGGCTCGTTCGACGACGCGCCAGAGTGACCGGCGTCAAAGATCGTGACCGTGTTTTAGATAGGGTGCCGGCGTTTGCACCGTCGAACCGGCGTGACCATGCAATTGAAAACGGTATGCACCGCTCTAATACTTATGTCGATGTTGTCAGGCTGCGGCGGCGGTATCGCCGCGTCGTCCAGCGCGCTTCCTCTGCTCTCCAAGAACGGCCCGGCGTTTGCTTCGGAGACCTCTCCCCCGTTTGCCTATGTGGCCCAAACGTGTGAGTCTAGCTCGTCCTGTCCGTCGCCGAACGGATTGGTACAGATGTTAGGCGGCCCGGCAATTACCACCGACGTCGAAAAACCCACGACGCTAGCGCTCGATGGTTCCGGAAATCTTTATGTCGGCAATTCGACCTCGTCAAACGCGGGTGACGTCAGCGTGTATGCGGCGAAGAGCGTGAATCCGCGGCGGATTCTAAGCGGCATAACCGGCGTTCCTAAAGGGCTCGTTGCCGATGCAGCCGGACGTTTATTCGTGGTTGCCCAGTATCGCGCGGGCTGCTGTCAGTTTGAAGGCACCGGCGAGATTTACGCAGCCGGCAGAACGAAACCACGTCAGAATCTCAAGGGTCTCAGCGGTTTCGCGCATTCTCCCGTGCTCGACGAGTCCGGAAATCTATACGTGGGCAACTTTGACGTGTTTCCCGGTTGGGTGAGCGTCTATGGGCCCGGGAAGCACGTTCCATCGCGTGTCATCGGGCAGGGGATTGGCCTCCCGATCCAGTTGACTATCGCTCCGAACGGGAATCTGGTGGTCCTCAACGGACTCTTTAGCGGTGGCTACGACGTGACGGTCTATCCAGGCGAGGGAAGCGCGCCGTCACTGACGATCACTGCGGGCCTGCATGCGTCGACCGCGGTCGCGGTCGATGCCGACGGGAATATCTACGTCGCCAATGGCCGAGACAAGAAGCTGCGTGGATCTATAACGGTCTATCGTAACGGGCAAACAACCGCGTGGCGCACAATTCATTCCGGAATCACTTTTCCAGGAGCGCTCGCATTCGATGGATCGGGTCGGCTCTACGTCGCAAACATTCCCCGTAAGGGACCGAACACGATCGTGGTCTTCGCTGCCGGCGGTTCGAGGCCGGTGCATACGTACCAGCTGACAGAGCAGTTTTCCGCACTCGCCGTTCCCCGCTAGAGGTGGTAATTGGGATGGGGATTTCCCTCCGCAATAGCGCGAATCCGCCGGAGTTCAGTAGCGTAAGGCTCGTCAGTTGGCTCGCGTAACGGCACGGCCCTGAGCCGTGCTGTTGGGCCTAAATAGAGGATCGCATCCACGAGTCGTTCGACGCGATAACCGGGGTACGCGTTGTCCACCGGCACCCATCGTGAGCCGACACGACGCATTGTGTCGGCAGACGTGATAGCATACCCGCTTTCTGCACCTACATCCGTTCCAGCGATTGAAGCGATGACCGGTGCCGGCCAAGTTGCTAACGTCCGACGGACTTGCCCGTCGAAACGTGACGCATCGCTGATGGCATAGATGACACAAGTGGAACCGGGGTTCTCTCGCTCAAGTAAAGTCGTCAGCGTAGCGTTTGCTGCTGCCGGCGGGTGTTTTGTCAAATGCCCGCCCCCCATCACCACCAGCGCGCGCCGATGTTTCGCCAGAACCTGCGTTCGAATCACGGTGGCGGCGCTTTCGTCGCGAAGGGAAAGAAACGCCTCAAACTGGTCGGACGTGTGAACAGCGCTCCAATCGATCGGTGGATCGGCGGTCAGGACGCGCTGCGAATGCGCAGGCGCCCTTCGGTTACCATTACGAACTACGTTGATGAGCGTTTTCCAAGTAGGGTCGGCTTCGCACCCAAAGATTTGCGTTGTTTTTCGCCAAACGACCCGAACTTGTTGTTCGGACACTTGCCCGCCTGCGACGTATCGATCCAAAATGGCTTGATATCGCGAGT
>JBARKF010000064.1:0-8069 GCA_049800655.1 Candidatus Cybelea sp. | reverse complement strand
ACGCCGACGTGCTCGCCGGCGCGCCGGGCGCGCCGGGAATCGCGGGCAGGGTGAACGACGTATTGCCGAACGACGTCGTAAATTGCGACGCCGCCAAGATCGGCAAATCGGCCACCGTCGCCGCACTCGAGACGTCGCCGCGCACGTCGATCGACGTTTCACGGTTGGATAAATACGCGATGCCGCCCGGCGCGCGATTGTTGTTCTGCGAGATCGAGCTGACGACGTCGTTGAGCGTAAAGCCCGCCGCCGAAAGTTTGTGCGGATCGACCTGCACTTCAATCGCCGGCGTGAGCGCGCCGCCGACGTTAACGTTCGAGATGCCGTCGACTTGCTCGAGCTCGGGCACGATGTCGTTCGTCACGATCGCCGAGAGCGCCCCGGGCGCGAGCGCGCTCGAACTTACGCCCAGCGTGACGACCGTCGCTTCGGCGGGATCGAACGTTCCTACGGTCGGCACCGGCAAATCCGTGGGAAGCTTTGCTTGCGCCAGGAGCAGACGCTGCTGCACCGCCACTAAATCGGTGGTCTTGTTTGAGGTGAGTGAGAAGACGGCTGAAATCGTCGCCTGCCCTTGCTGCACCGTCGTGTTGAGGTGGTCGAGATTCGGGGCGCCGGCGATGGCATCTTCAATCGGTCTGACGATCGCGTCGCGCATCTGCGTCGTCGAGCCGCCTGGATAGCTGGCGCGAACCGTGATCGTCGGAAAGTCGATGTTAGGAAACTGTTGCTGTACGATCGTCGAGAGCGAAACCGCGCCGGCGACAGCCAGCAACGCCAGCGTCACGAAGACGAGGGTCGGCCGATGAACGAAGATGCGTGTCGGCCACATTTTTCTACGGAGCCGCGGGGCTCGCGCTTGGACTGGCGTGGGACCCGGAGATCTGCTGTCCGGGACTGATTCCCAGCTGCCCGTTGGAGATGACGTGCGCGCCGCTGGGGAGACCGCGGACGACGGACGTCTTTCCATCGTTGCCAAGCTCGCTCACGCGTTGCAGCCGCGCCGTGCCGCTGCCATCGACGGTCAGCACGCTGTCGTGGCCATCGTCCAAGAACGACGTAATAGGAATGCCGATGCCGCTGACGGAGGGCAGCGAGACCGTTCCCGTTACCGCCATTCCGGACTTCAAGCGATATCCCGGATTGGCGACGATAGCCTGGACGGTGAAGTTGGTCGAACCGGGCTCAACCTGTCCGAGCACCGCATTGACCCTTCCGTTATAAAATGCGCCGCTCACGCCGGCGACGCCGATCGTGACCGGCGCGCCACGGCGGATGCGAAAAACGTCCTCCGAAGACGCGTTGAGCTGCGCGTAGACCGGATTGAGCTGTTGAACCACAAAGATCGTCGACGAGCCCGGATACTGACCCGGATTCAGGTTGCGGTTGACCACGATGCCGTCAACGGGCGATGCGATCAGCGCCTTGTCGATCGACGATTGAATTTGGGCGGCCTGCGCATGCGCGGATTGTGCGGCCGCAACCGCGGAGGCGACGTTGGCGGCTTGCAGCCCTCGTTGATACGTTCCGTTGACGCGCGCGTTGAGCTCCGCCGACGAGAGGCTCGCTCGCGCGGAGCGTTCTTGCTGCTGATCGTTATGTACGATCGTTCGCTGCTGATCGACTTGCTGTTGCGAAACGTAGCCGTTCTCCAGCAACGACTGGTACCGATCGAGATTGAGCTGGTCGAGGTTGAGCGTTTGTTGCGCCTGCCGGAGTGCCGCTTGCGCGTTGCTCACCTGGTCGTTGCCTTGACCGATGTTGAGCTGGGCTTGGTACTGCGTCTGGACCGACCGCGCATCGTCCGATACCGCGCTCTGCTGTGCCGCGGTGTAACTCGCCCGCAGATCGGTCGTGTCCAAGACCGCTAGCACCTGGCCTTTGCGCACGTAATCGCCTTCGATCACCGCGACCGAGTCGGTGGGTTCAACCAGCGAGCTGGAGAGCGTCACGTTCTGATAGGGAGAGATGATGCCGGCGATCTGCACGCTTGGACGCACGGTTGCCGGCGCGGCCGCAGCCGTCGGAATGCTTGCCGGCGCCTGCGATCCGAACCGGTGTCCGCGATGACGCCCGCCACCGCCCGCGCAGCTCGCTAAAGCAAGCACGAAAAAAAGCGCGAGCGACGCTGCGCGCGTTGCCTTCATCCTGGAGCGATCCCCCGGCGTCCCCATTAAAGTCGAATTCTACTATTCCCACCCGTTGTGGCGCCTGAAAGCCGGCTGAGGCGCCAAAAAAGCCCGCCCAGCACGATGAGAAAGGCAACGACCCCGATCGCGGTGGCCGCGGTCCCAAAGGAATCGCCGACCAGGCCGAGCGGCGACGAGTTACCGCTAAAGACGATCAATCCCGCGAGCAGCACGCCGAAGAGGCTCTCTCCGACGATCAATCCGGAAGCGACCAAAATGCCGAGCTGTTTTGCGCCGGCCGCGTCGGGCTGCGTCGACGCCCAGCGATTGTATGCCCAGCCGAGAATCGCGCCGAGCACGACGGGCGCCGTCGTTGAGGGCGGTAAGTACATCCCGAGTCCCACCGCAAGCGGCGGCAAGGCCAGGCCTTTCGTGCGTAGCCATTCATCGGCGAGCACGACGAGTGCACCCACGATTGCACCGACGCCGATCAAGCCCCAATCGATCTGCCCGCTGATAACGCCTTTTGCGATCGCCGAAATGAGCGTCGCCTGCGGCGCCGGAAGCAGATGCATTCCGGGATGCAAGCCGGGCGATCCGATGAAGCCGTACGCGTGGTTGAGCAGGTTGAGTATCGGCGGGATGACGAGCGCGCCGATCACGACTCCCGCCACGAGCGCGACTTGCTGACGCCATGGCGTCGCATCGACGAGTTGTCCGGTCTTCAGGTCCTGCAGATTGTCGTTCGAGATCGTCGCAACGCAGAGCAGCACGGCGGTGACGAAGAGCGCGTACGCGACCATCGGCATCGCAGAAGTAACGCTGAAGCCTTTCGCGATCGCAAGCACGATCAACGACGCGCCGAGGACGGAGAGAATCGCCAACCCGGAGACCGGGCTGTTCGATGAGCCGATCAAGCCGGCCATGTATCCGCACGCCGCTGCAACGAAAAATCCGGCGACGACGATGTAGGCGATCGCCGCGAGGATCAGCGCGGCGCTTGACGACGCGAGGCCGCTTCCGCTTAAAAACGACGACAATAAGAACGCCAAGGGAATCAGGCAGAGCAGACTCACGACCCCAACGATGCCGATCGGCAAATCGCGCTCGGTGCGGGGCAGTTGCGCCCGTTCATCGCGTCGCCGGCGCGACGCGGCTAGTGCCGAGCTCACGCCGAGCGCGACGGGTCGAGCGAGGCGACCCAACGACCAGAGCGCGGCGACACCGATCGCGCCGGCGCCGATGAAGCGAACCTGGTGCGACCAGACTGCGTTCGCGACGTCGGCCGCGGCGCCGGGCGTGGGATGGAGTGCCGTGAGCAGCGGCGTCGCAATCCCCCAGGCGATAACCAAACCCGCAAAAATGGCCGCGCCGACCGATATGCCGATCAGCTGCCCGGCGCCGACCAGCGCGAGCGAAAGCGAAAAACCGATTCCCGTCGTGAGGTTGCCGGCACGAAAGTAGCCCGCAACTTGATCGGTAAAGAGTCGCGTTGCCACGATCGCCGCGAAGCCCGCGGAAGCGAACGCGCCGGTGACCAGCGCGACAAGCCCGGCGCGGTTTTGCTCCGCGCCCGAGCCTGCGCCGGCGCCAACCTTCAGCACCTCGGCAGCGGCAACGCCTTCGGGATAGGGTAAATCGGAACCAGTCACGAGCGCGCGCCGCAACGGGACGCTGTACATTACCCCCAAGATTCCGCCGAGCGCGCAGATCCCGAACGATTGGACGAACGGAAAGCCCGACCACCAGCCAATCATTACCAGCCCCGGCAAGACGAAGATCACCGCCGAGAGCGTTCCTGCCGCCGAAGCGATCGTTTGCACGATATTGTTTTCGTAGATCGTCGCATTGCGGAATGCGCGCAGCGCAGCCATCGAGATGACGGCCGCCGGAATTGACGACGCGAACGTCAATCCGACTTTTAGGCCTAAATAGACGTTTGCCGCGGTAAAAACGAGCGTGATCGCCGCGCCTAAGATAAACCCGCGCAGAGTGAGCTCCGCTCGCTTCTCCATCAGGCGCTTCTTTGCGCTGTGCTGCCGAACGTCGCCTTCAGCCGATGACAAAGCCCGCGGCGGTCAGCTGCGGGCTTTGTGGACTCGCCGATCGGTCTCGATCCGATGTTCGATCGGTGTTTCGCGACTCTTTAGGGCTGCATCGTCGACGCCGGTGTCGGCGACGCTGTACCCATCGGCGACGGCGTGGGCGCCGGCTGGGCGCTCGCTGCCAGGGTCGTTGCGCCGGTAACGCAGAGCCCAGCAAGAACGATCCCGACGAACCATCGATTCATTGATCTGGTTCCTCCTTTGACTTACATGGTTGTCCCATTCGTCTGGTACCCGCGCTCGCCGGCTTCAAACCGGGCGCCCGCCCAGCCGGGCCGCCATGCATACCGGCGCCGGGGCCGCGGGTATTAAGAAAGGGGGGAAGGAGCCCTGGGGACCGCAATCACCCCGAACCACCGTCATGGGCGTCATCGAATTACCCTACAGCGAAAGCATCGCCGCCGAAACCGAGCCAATTTTCAGCCGGGCAGCGGGGGTCATTCCGCGCGTCGAGTGGCCGCTCCACGCGCCGTATGTGGCGGCGATCAATCGCTTGAAGCGCGAGCGCAATGCGGTCATCCTCGCGCATAACTATCAGGTCCCCGAGATCTTCTACACCGTCGCCGACATCGTGGGAGACTCGCTTGCTTTAGCGATGAAGGCCGCCCAGACCGACGCCGACGTGATCGTGCTCTGCGGCGTGCATTTCATGGCCGAAACCGCGAAGCTCGTGAATCCCAGCAAGACGGTGCTCGTTCCGGATCTGAAGGCTGGTTGCTCGTTAGCCGAATCCATCACCGCGGCCGACGTGCGCCTGTTGCGCGAGCGCTATCCCGGCACACCGATCGTCACCTACGTCAACACGTCGGCCGAAGTCAAAGCCGAATCCGACGTTTGCGTCACGAGCGGCAACGCGGTGCAGATCGTCGAAGCGCTCGGATCGCCGCGCGTCATCTTTCTTCCCGACGAGTATCTCGCGAAATACGTTGCGTCGAAGACCAACGTCGAGATCATCGCATGGAAGGGACATTGCGAAGTCCACGAACGCTTCAGCGGCGACGACATACGGCGTTACCGCGAAGACGATCCTTCGCTCATCGTACTCGCTCACCCCGAGTGTCCGCCGGACGTGCTCGCGGAAGCCGATTATGTCGGCTCGACGCAAGGCATGACCGAGTACGTCGGCGCGATTGCCGCGCGGCCGAGCGCGCGCGTGCTGATGATGACGGAATGCTCGATGGCCGACAACGTTTCGGGCCGCTACCCCGGCGTCGAGTTCGTGAGGCCTTGCAACCTTTGTCCGCACATGAAGCGCAACACGCTTCCCAAGGTGCTGCATACGCTGGAAGCGATGGAGTACGAAGTAACGATCGCTCCGGAGGTCGCGCAGCGCGCGCGCCGCGCCGTCGAGCGCATGCTAGAATATAGCCGTCAGATCCGAGATTGATGGAAACCCACCGGAGCGATGTGCTCGTCGTCGGAGCGGGCATCGCCGGGCTCATCGCCGCGCTCAAGCTCGAGCCCGCCAGCGTCACGGTCCTTTGTAAGACACGCCTCGGCAAAGGCGCCGCAACCGATTGGGCGCAGGGCGGAATCGCGGCGGCGATCGGCAAGGACGATTCCCCAAGTTTGCACGCGATCGATACGCAGCGCGCCGGGGCCGGCATCAGCGATCGAAAGATCGTCGAAATTCTAACGCGGGATGCGCCGGCACGCGTGGAGGAGCTGCTCGAGCTCGGCGCCGGATTCGATCGAACCGCCGGCGGCGAGCTCGCGCTGGGTCGCGAAGCGGCGCACCAGCGCCGGCGCATCGTAAAAGCCGGCGGCGACGCAACCGGCCACGAAATTCTCAAAACGCTGATCGATGCGGTGCGCGCCCATCCGGCGATCGCGGTCGTTGAAGAGGTCACCGCCGATGATTTGATCGTTGACGACGGGCGCGTCGGCGGAGTCTGTGCCACCGAGAATGCCACCGGCGCCCGGATTGCCTTTCGCGCGGGTGCCGTCGTGCTTGCGACCGGCGGCATGGGACGGCTCTATCGCTATACGACCAATCCCGTCGAGGCAACCGGTGACGGCATCGCGATGGCGGCGCGCGCCGGCGGATTACTCGCGGATATGGAGTTCGTACAGTTTCATCCCACGGCGCTCGCGATCGGACGCGATCCGATGCCGCTCGTGACCGAAGCGGTACGCGGCGAAGGCGCTACGCTCGTTAACGATCTCGGCGAGCGCTTCATGGTCGGCATCCATCCCGACGCCGAGCTCGCGCCGCGCGACGTCGTCGCCCGCGCGATCTTCGAACAACAACAGCGCGGGCGCACCGTCGGCCTCGATGCCCACTCGGAAATCGGCACGAAATTCCCCGAAGAGTTTCCGACCGTCTTCGGCTTTTGCATCGCGGCCGGCATCGACCCGCGCGTGCAGAACATCCCGGTGGCGCCGGCCGCACACTATCACATGGGCGGCATTGCCGTCGACGAATGGGGCAGGACGTCACTTGAAAATCTCTGGGCGTGCGGCGAAACGAGCGCGACCGGCGTGCACGGCGCGAACCGTCTCGCAAGCAACTCGCTGCTCGAAGCGCTCGTCTACGGTTCGCGCGTCGCCGCCGACATCGCGCGCGTGCATCCCGCTGCTCCCAGCGCCGCTCGCACAGAATCCGAAAAAATGCCGACGCCGCGGCGCAAGCGCGCGCGAACGACCGCCGCGCAGGCGCTCAACGACGTACGCAGCGTCATGTACGCCAACGTCGGCTTGATTCGCAACGAAGCCGGACTGCGCGAGGCCTTGCGGCGTATCGACGAGCTCGATGAAGAGCTCAGCGGCGGAAGCGGGGAACTGCGGAATCTCCTCGTGGTCGGGCGATTGATCGCCGAAGCGGCGCTGGCGCGCCACGAGAGCCGCGGCAGCCATCACCGTAGCGATTATCCTCAGACGGACGAGGCCTTTGCTAAGCGCTCGTTTACGCGACCGCGCAGCGTCGCTTAAGCTCGTCGCCGAGCCGATCGTCGGCCGCGCGCTGCTCGAAGACCTCGGCCGGGGCGGCGATCTTACGACCGACGCGATCGTGGAAGCCGGCCGCACCGCGTCGGCACGCATCGTGGCGCGCCGAGGTGGGGTCATTGCGGGGCTCACGCTTGGGTCGCTCGCGTTCTCGCTGCTCGACGAACGCGTCGTGGTCGATGCTCGCGTTGATGACGGCGATTGCATCGAGCCCGGAGCCGTCGTGGCAGAACTCTTCGGCCCCGCGCGAGCGATTCTGACCGGCGAGCGCACCGCGCTCAACCTGCTCGCCCGGCTCTCCGGCATCGCGACGGCGACGCGCTCGCTGGTGGATCTGGTCGCGACGACGCGCGCAAAAATTGCGGATACGCGTAAGACGACGCCGGGATTACGCGCGCTCGAGCGTTACGCGGTTACGTGTGGCGGCGGTACCAATCACCGCTTTGGTTTGGATGACGGCGTGCTCATCAAAGACAATCACCTCATCATCGCCGGTTCGATCCATGCCGCCGTCGTGGCGGCGCGTGCGGCCGTCGGCCACATGGTCAAGATCGAAGTCGAGGTCGACACGCTCGAGCAGCTGCGCGATGCGCTCGACGAACCGATCGACGCGGTCTTGCTCGACAACATGACGGTGCCACAACTCACGGAAGCCGTCCGCATCGTGAACCGGCGCGTGATTACCGAGGCCAGCGGCGGAATAACCTCCGCGAACGTCCTCGAGGTTGCGCGTAGCGGCGTCGACGTGATCAGCGTCGGTTGGCTCACGCACAGCGCTCCCGCACTCGACCTCAGCTTAGAGGTGAGCGGTTAGTGCCGTGGCTCCCAAGTTCGATACGTAGAAGCTCCATCGCTCGGACGCTCGTCGCGGCACATCCATGTGCCGCTC
>JBARKF010000063.1:0-3525 GCA_049800655.1 Candidatus Cybelea sp. | reverse complement strand
AGCGAGCTGATGCGCGCGAAGTCGGCCTGCGCTTTATCGTAGGCCTGCTGGGCGGCCGGCACTTGCGCCTGCGCGGCGTGCAGCTGCGCCGAAGACTGGGCAACCGCGTCTTGCGCGACCGGCACCTCTGCCTGGACGTTCGTCATTGCGCCGCCGGCTTGCAAAACGCCGCCCTGCCCTTGCTCGGTCAAGGTGCGCTGGTTTGCGATCGCAAGATCGTACTGCGCTTGCGCCTGGCTAAGCCTCGCGAGCTCGTCCTTGTTGTCGAGCACGATCAAGAGCTGGCCACGGTGCACGGGCTGGTTCGTGTCGACCAAGATTTGGTTGATGCGCTCCGGAATTTTGCTGGTCACCGCGACCTCATCGGCAGCGACGTGCGCGTCGTCGGTACCTTCGTGCGAGAGCATGTAGGTCAGCAACGGCACGCCCCAGATCAGCAAGAGGACGACGGCGACCGCGGCCCCGATAAGGAAAAAGATTCGCCGCCGCGGGCGCGGCCGCGTTTCCGTAACGTCGGTGCCGACGGGGACGGCTTTTCCGGCGCCGTTTCCTTTGCGTTCGGCGGTTTTTTGTTGATCCAACTCTCGCGTGTCCATCAGGAGCTCCTTACCCCATTGAGAAAAACATCGATGTAGAAGCGCAGCGCATCATCGGGATCGCCCCGATGGAGCAGTGAATCGGGAAACTTTTTGCTGCCGAGTGCGTGCATGAAGACGATGCCGAGAAAAACCATCGCAAGCTTCTGCGGATCTCCCCGCAGGTCGCCGGCATCGATGCGGCGCCGCATAAACTCGGTCAAGATCGCCAGGATCGCGAGCTGCGGCCGCCAGGTCGCCTCGGCGAAAATGCTGTTTTCGTACTCCTGCTCGACCAGCGACCAGCGAATCATGTCCTGCAGCGACTCGAACCGCGCGAACATCGTACGCGCGATGACGAGCAAATCCTCGGCGAGGTCGCCGGTCAGCTGCGCGGCAACGTCGGCGAGTTCCACGTACCCGCAGAAGTGTTGGGCGCATGCGACGAGCAGCGCCTCCTTCGTGCCAAAGTGCCGGAAGAGCGTTGCCTCGTTCACGCCGGCGACGTCGGCAATCTCCCGCGTCGTCGCACCGCGCTTGCCCTTACGCCCGATGACCTCGCGCGCGGCGACAAGAATGCGCTCGCGCGTCTCTTCGGGTGAAGCCGAGCGCGGCGCTTCGACGAGTTTGCGCGTCTCGATCACGGCAACCCACTTCCTTTGGCAAAGGCAACGTTCGTTTCATAGGTCCCGTAGGTCGCGTCGGCCACGGCGCGGACGTGCGGAATGCTGATGGTGGCGTGCTGTTGGGATAGCACCGAGTAGTCGCCTTGCAGGCGGTACCATTGCGCCATCGTGATCTTGCCGCCGTTGGTGTAGTACCACTCCATCTGCACCAACGAGTAATCGACCGGATCAACATACGCGAGCGTATGATCCAAGATGTCGCTGTGGATCTTTTTGGTCAGTCGCAGGACGATCGTCTGCCGTCCATCGATCGAGGCCATCCCATCGAGAGTGATGTTCTGGTTCTTCTGCCAGGCACGCGGACTGCCCACGTCGTCAAAAAGACGTCCGAAGCCGCGCGCGTAGCTCGGCATGCGATCGAAGACGACCTCGAAGAAATCGGGGCGTTTGTAATACGACGTTCCATCGAGCTGCGGCGACAAAAACGGAAAGTTGAGCATTCGAACGTCCACGTGGACGCGCGCCTCGTACGACCGAAGCGTCGGATTGCGATCGGCCATGCGCCCAATCACGGTTTGGGCGGTCAATGGAGCGGCGGGTGCAGGATCGCCGGACGGCGCCGCCCCGAGCAACCCGCAGCAGACCGCCGCGACGATAGGTAGAATGAAAATTCCTCTCAAGCTCGCTTGTTTCATGCGTCCCAACTCTGAGCGTCCCAATGGTGCAAGTGGGTACTTGCACGCAGAGCGTATCACGCCCGCGTGATGAATGCAAGTGCTTGCACGCACCCGCCTGCTGGAACAGCGAGCAGTAAGGCTAAAAACCCAGCCCGGTACGCCCGCCGACGGTTGGAACGCTACATCGACGACGAGCTAGCGGCGTGGTGGCGCATGGCCCCGCCCGCGGGGTGGAACCCTTGGGCCTTCGCCGCTGACGGGCAAAGGTATTTGCCGTGCTTGGTCGTTCCGTACATGGGGTCACCGGGCTCGTGGTAGACCCGGGTCTTCAGATTCACCCAAACGGGCTGCACGGCACCACAGTTCGGCTTGGTCATGTCAGCGGCGGCACCTTGGGCGGCGTTGCCCATCGCACCGGCGGCGCCTTGGGCCGCGTTTCCCATCGCTCCGGCGGCGCCTTGGGCCGCATTTCCCACCGCGCCCGCCGCCGAGGCTGCGGTTTGAGTGGCGTTATTTGCAGCGTTGCCCGCTTTGTTGCCGCTGCAGGCGACGAGCGTTGAAAGGGTGATCCCGAAAAGCGTGAGGAGTGCAATCGCGCGCATCTCGACGGAACCTCCGATCTCCTTGCTTAGGGAATAACGCGCTTCGCGATGGCGGCGGTCCTCTCCCTGGCCAGTCGCGCGAGCGGTGACGCCTCGCCAACGTAGACGCGGCGCCCACTCACGAACGTTGCCTGCACCCACGCGTCTTCGCCGCGGTAGACCACCGCGTTGACCGCCGGCGACCACGGATCGATCTTCGATCCGTCAAGGACCACGTAGTCGGCTGGTTCACCGGCAATCAGGTCGCCGCCGCTCGCCCGCAGCGCTCGCGCGCCTTCGGCCGTCCCCGAGGCGAACGCGGCGGCGGCTCCAAAAGCCGCCCCGTTGAGGTACAGCGTCTTCTGCAAGAGTGCCGCCTCGCGCATTTCGTCGATGAGCGACGGCCGCACGTCGGCATCCGTTCCTAGACCGACCGTGACGCCGAGCGAGCGCAGACGCGTGACGTCGCAGATTCCGTCGCCGAGATACTGATTCGTCATCGGGTTATGAATGACGCGAGCGTGCCGCTGCGCGATGAGCGCGCGTTCGTCGTCGGTGATATAGATGGCGTGGACGGCGACGGTACGTTCGTCGAGCGCGCCGAGCTCGTCGAGCAGCGCGATCGGCGACTTTCCGAAACGCTCGCGCGTCGCTTCACCTTCGTACGGTGCTTCGGCCACGTGAACGTGCAACATGCAATCGAACTGACGCGCGAACTCGCCCGCCGCGCGAATCATCGCGTGCGATGCGGCGTGTAGCGAATGCGGAGCGACGCAGACATTCGCGTCGGGATAACGCTCCATCAGGTCGCGCGTTCGCTCGGCAGCTACCTCGATGGTCTCGCGAAACTGCGCCGGCGCGTAATCGGCATCCATCCATGTACGCGCGAACACGAGCCGGATCCCGGTGTCGCGTGCCGCGCGAATTGCCGCTTCCGCGTGCTCGTTCCCCGAACCGTTAAGGTAGAAGAACTCGGCGACCGTCGTGATTCCGGCCGCCAACATCTCCGAGAAGGCCGCGACGAAGGTCCAGTAAACGTCGTCGGGGGTAAGTTGCGGCACGACGC
>JBARKF010000062.1:0-2392 GCA_049800655.1 Candidatus Cybelea sp. | reverse complement strand
CGAGCCGTTTGACCGAAGAGGCCGTGATGGCCGCCGTGACCTTCGCGGGCTCGACCTCGACTTCGACTTCGGCCATGACCGCGCCGGTCGACACGGCAGTAACTCGACCGCGAATCTGGTTGCGCGCGCTAATTTCCATTATTTATTCCTCTTTTTAGATATCATCTTGACCCTTCGACTCGTCGCTCCGCTCCTCGCTCAGGACTACGCTTCGCGCAGGCGATAAGGAAGTACTAGGGATGCTTTGGCGACGGGCGCGACGTGACCGCCGACGTCGATGCCGTTCGCACCGCGTTCGCCGTCAATGAAGACGTGGAGCAGACTTCGCCGCCCCATCTTCGTTCCTTGCTCGCTTGAGAAGCGCGAACCATCGGCCGCCGGCGCCAAGCCGTGCTCGATCATAAATGCCGCGAGCGGACCGGTGGCGCTTCCGGTCGCGGGATCTTCGACGACGCCAAGTTCCTCGGCGAACATTCGCGAGTACGCTCCCTCGGCGGTCGGCGTAAAAACGAAGACGCACGTCGGTTCGGTCGCGTCGGCGAAGAGCGCGCGCAGCGCGGCTGAATCGACCCTTGCGCGATCGACCGTATCCCGGTCGCGCAAAGGAACGTACAGGTTGGGGTTCCCGGCCGTCAGCACTTCGCACGGCACACCGGCGATGAGATCGTCTGGCAGCAGCCCGATTGCGGCTGCGCAACGCGCCGGATCGTAATCGCGTACGCTGCGAATCGGTGGCGTGCGCAGCCAAACGATCGGATCGGCATGGTCGGCGACGCGGATCTCGACGAGGCCGACATTCTCGTGCAGCGCGAAGCGGCGCACCGTTTTCGAAACGAGCCCGAGCTCGCGCAATACCCAGGCGGTTCCGATGGTGGGGTGTCCCGCGAAAAGCATCTCTTTCGACGGCGTGAAGATGCGGACGCGGGCGACCGAATCGGCCCGTTCCGGCGGAAAGACGAACGTCGTTTCGGACAGGTTCATCTCGCGCGCGATTTTTTGCATCGTGGCGGCGTCGAGCCCGCGCGCATCGTGAAAGACCGCGAGCGGATTCCCTTCGAGCGGGCGCTGCGTGAAAACGTCGACGAGACGGTATTCGAGCTTCATTCCTCGCTGCCGTCGTATCGCAGCGTTCCACTGGGGAGTAGTCGCGCACCAGGCGTCGGCCGATGGAGTTGCGGCGCTCCGGAGTGCATCAAGTGCAGAACCTCTTTACCGTGCACCAGGACCAGCGCGTCGGCGATGAGACGGCGGTGGCAGCGCCACCAGAGCGTCTCCGAGCACATGATCGCCGTGGGACGCTCTGCCGCTTCATACAAAAGGCCGGCGAGCGCATCGCGGAAAGTGGACGTCTGCATGTAGTCGGCGTAGCCGCGAAAGGCCGGATGATGCAGCGCGACATTGGGGCTGTGGGGTTCAGTCTTGCGAAATCCTCCGAGCTCGCGCCGCCACTCGTAGCTCGCGCCCGAAAGATCCGGCACCCAAAGCGCCATGCGTTCCGACCAAACGTGCGGATGCGCCCGGCTCTTGGGAATGCTGCGTACGTCGACGACGGCCTTGACGCCGGCGCTGCGAATCAGCGCGGCGAGCTCGACCTCGCCCGCCGTCCCGTGGCCGAAGGTAAAGATCACGTCGATGGATGCGCGCGCATCCATTCCGCCGTCGCCGCGAGGGCCCGCGGAAACGGGGTCTTCACCCAGCCGCCGAGCCGTTGTCGCAGCGCCGAATCGTCGAGCACGAAGCCGCTATCGAAGAGGTAGTACATCTCCGCGACCTCGCGCATGAGCGGCTGCCCCAAACCGATCAACTGCAGGGCGAACCTCGGTATCGATCGATACTTCGGCGGCAAGCCCCCGGCGGCAAAGACGGCATCCGCGAAGGCGCGCGCCTCGATGCTTTGGCCGCCGAGATTCCAGCGCCGTCCGTATGCGTCGCCGATCGCGGAGAGTCGCAGCAGCGGATCGGCAACGTCCGGCACGTAGATAAACTCCCGCACGACACCGAGCGGCCCGACGAACGACGCGGTCTTTCCGGCGAGCGCTTCGCGCATGAACGCGCTGGCATAGCTGAGCTCGGCATTGGGACCGTAAAAGTCGGGCAGATGCACGACCATCGTTGCGAGCTCGGCTCCGTGGCGCTCGAGGACGGCCTGCTCCTGCTCCAATCGAAAGCGCCCCTTGCGGGTATTGGGTACGTGCGGCTGACCCTCCGGCACGGGACGCATTAGCGGCGGACCGTAGCTGTAAACCGGCGCGATGTGAACGAAACGCTTTACGCCGGCGCGCTGGGCTGCATCCAGCGCGTTACGCGTCATGATCGGATGCTTGTCGAACTCGGTGTACGGCGCGCCGGCTAAATAGAAGATCGTCTCGACGCCTTGCGCTGCCGCCGCGAC
>JBARKF010000061.1:0-10296 GCA_049800655.1 Candidatus Cybelea sp. | reverse complement strand
GCGCTAGGCCTCAACGGCAAGCCGTGGGTCGAACGCGGCGGCATCGAGCTGCGTTCGGAAGCCGAAGCGCACCGCGAGCTCGAGTCGGCGACCGTTGCCGTGGAGTTGAAGCTTGGTTTGGGCGACGCTGAGGCGACCGGATGGGGTTGCGATCTCTCGCGCGACTACGTGCGCATCAACGCGAGCTATCGAACGTGACGCTGCTCAACACCTACACGCGCGTACCGCTGACGATCGTCGCGGGGCAAGGCTGCGAGCTTATCGACGACCAGGGGCGGCGCTATCTCGACTTCATCGGCGGCCTAGCCGTCAGCGCACTCGGCCACGCGCATCCGGCGATTGCCGACGCGGTTGCGGCACAGGCGCGCAGGCTCACGCACGCCAGCAACCTCTACGATCACGAACCGGCCGCGACGCTCGCGCGCGAGCTCGTCGCGCGCTCGAAAATGAGCGGCGCCTTCTTTTGCAACTCCGGCACCGAGGCGAACGAAGCCGCAATCAAACTCGCGCGAAAGTGGGCGCACCGGCAAGGCGAGCGCGAGCGCCACACGATTCTGGCCTGTACGGGATCCTTCCACGGTCGAACCCTCGGCTCGCTCGCCGCAACCGATAACGCTGCCTATCGCGAAGGGTTCGAACCGCTCCCGGCCGGGTTCGCGTTCGTTCGTTTCAATGATTCGGACGCGCTGCGGCGCGCGCTCGACGATCGCGTCGCTGCCTTCATCGTCGAGCCGGTGCAGGGAGAGAGCGGGGTGAACGTTGCGCAAGAGGATTTCTTGGCCGAGGCACGCCGGCTCTGCACCGAGCGTGGTGCGCTCTTGATTTTCGACGAGGTCCAGTGCGGCATGGGTCGCACGGGATCGCTCTTCGCGTTCGAGCAGTTCGGCGTGCGTCCGGACATCGTCACGATGGCGAAGGCACTTGCGAACGGCTTACCGATTGGTGCGGTGCTTGCGGGCGAACGCGGCGCTGCCGGATTCGCTCCCGGCGATCACGGCTCGACGTTCGGCGGGTCGCCGGTGCCGTGCGCGGCCGCGCTTGCGCATCTGCGACTCCGCGACGAGCTCGACCTCGACGCGCGGGTGCTGCGCCGTTCCCGCCGGCTGTTTGAAGCGCTCACGCAGCTCGCGCAAGGCGTTCCCGACGTCCTCGAGACGCCGCGCGGTCTCGGCTTGCTCATCGGCGTTCCGGTGCGTTCTCCACACCAGGCTGCCGCGATCGTCGCGGAGGCGCGTCAGTGCGGCCTTCTGATCGGCAGCGCCGGCAACAATACGCTTCGGTTTGCACCTCCGTTGATCGTGTCAAGCGACGACGTCGAACGCGCGCTTTCTTTGCTGGCAGGAGCGGTTGGGCGCTTTTCGCGCGAGGCGCAGCCTACGCTCGGTGTTTAAGCGCTAATGTTGCGCTGGTTTGGTCCGCTGACGATCGTACTTTTGTTCGCGATGGTCTTGACGCGGGTTCAACTGCTCAGAAGCCGCGGCACCGCCGCAATGAAGTTCGGCGAGCTCGATAAGACCGATTTCCTGATCCCACCCTTCGCCATTTTTTATTTCTACGTTATTATTGCAGGGGCGTTCGACTGGCCGTCTCCGGTTCGGACGTCGTTCGAGCTTCCGCTCTGGGTATCGTGGCTTGGAGTCCTCTCGTGCGCGATCGGCTTGATCGTGATGCTGCTGGCGCTGATTTCGTTTGGGACGAGCTTTCGCGTCGGCATCGATGTCGACCATCCGGGGGCGTTGGTTACGTCGGGAATATTCGCCGTGACGCGCAACCCAATCTACGTCGCCTTTGCCTTCATACTTCTCGGGGAGTTCCTGCTATTTCCTAATTGGGTGTTGGCGTTTTACTTGATCGGAGGAATCGTCCTGTTTCATCGTCAGGTGTTACGGGAAGAGGCGTTTCTCGCGACACACTACGGAGCGGAGTTTAACGCCTACTGCAAGCGCGTGCGACGCTATCTATAAGGCCCGACAAAGGAGCAGCCATGTTTCATCAGGTCCTCGATCCGCTCGGAAATCTGTTCGTTACTTGGCTGGCCGCGCTGATTCCCGTCGTCCTGCTGCTGGTGCTGCTGGCGGTCTTCCGGATGTCGGCGTGGCTCGCGACGTTGATCGGATCGCTCGTCACGCTGCTGTTAGGCTGGACGATCTGGCGAATGCCGTTTGACGCCGGCTTGCGGGCGTATCTCAACGGCTCGGCTACCGGTGTCTGGAACGTCGGCTGGATCACGTTCTGGGGCGTCATCCTCTTCAACAGCATGGTCGTCACCGGCACGTTCGAACGCTTCCGGCGCTGGATCTCGTCGCAGGGCACGCGTGACGTGCGCGTCCAAACCATCCTCTACGCTTGGGCGTTTGGCGCGCTGCTGGAGGGACTCGTCGGATTCGGCTATCCGTGGGCGGTCGTTGCGCCTATCCTGATTGCGCTGGGGATTCCCGATCTCGATGCGTTGCGCGTGGCGGCGATAGCGAACAATGCTCCCGTCTCGTACGGTGCACTCGGTACGCCGATTATCGCGCTCGCGGCCGTCACGTCGCTGCCGTTGCTTGCGCTCTCGAGCTCGATCGGTCACATCGTCGCGATCCTGGCACTGCTCCCACCCTGGATTCTGATTTATTTGGTTAGCGGTAAACGCGGCCTGCGCGACGGCTGGCCGCTCGCGATCGTTGGATCGATCGGCTACATCGCGGGGCAATTTCCGGTTGCGGTCTACCTCGGCCCATATCTGCCGGACGTCGTCGGTTCGATCGTTTGCTTCGCGGCGCTCTTGCTGCTGTTGAAGGTCTGGCGGCCGAGAACCATCCTCGGCTACGGCGGCCTGCCGCTTCCGGACGACGCGCAGGCCGACGTCGCCGCCCATGGCCTTACCGCTAAAGACATCTGGCAATCTTGGATGCCGTTCATCGTGCTAATCGTCGTCGTCGTGCTGTGGACCGGCCCATGGTCTCCGCTGCCCAAAATAACGCTCTTCTCAACCAGCGTCAGCGCGGTGCCCTCGATTGGGACCGGCAAGCCGGTGGCCGCCGCGTTCAATTTCACGCCCTTCATCGCGGGCAGCGCGATCTTTGCCTCGTGGATCATCGTCGCATTGCTGCTGCGGATAAACCGCGCGCAGTTGGGCGACGTTTTCCGCACGACGTTCCGGCAAATGTGGGGAGCGCTGCTCGTCGGCGTCTTCATCTTCGGACTGGCTTACATTTACAACTACTCCGGAATGGCCGCGTCGCTCGCATTTGCGTTTTCGCGGATCGGACCGGCATTCTTGATCGTCGCTCCGATTCTCGGCTGGATTGGCGTCGCGCTTTCGGGGAGCAACACTTCCACCAATGCGATGTTTGGCGCATTTCAAAACATCGTCGGCAAGCTCTTAGGATTCCCCGCGCTGTTGCTGCCCTCGCTGAACTCGGTCGGCGCAGAGATCGGCAAGCCGGTGGCGCCGCAGACCGCGAGCGTCGGCGTTTCGACGACCCGTTTCGTGCGAAACGAGGGCGTCGTCATCCGTCACAACATGGGTTGGACGTTCTTTCTGCTCGGCTATCTGATCCTGATCGGAATCGCGTGCTACCTGTTCTTCCCAGGCGTCGTAACGCTACACACGTGACAGCGGCCTTCGAAGGTCACGCGTTCGCTTTCGATGTCGAAACCATGATGCAGCGCGAGCGCCTTGATCGTGCCCGCCGGAATCGCGTAGGCGACGTCTTCGATCTCGCCGCATTCGCTGCAGCGAAAGTGCGCGTGACGCGGCCCCGAAGGCTCGTAGGTCGCCGCGTCGAGGCCCGGTACGTAGAGTTCGGAGACCAAACCGAGATCGCGCAAGCGCACCAGGCCGCGATAGACGGTGGAGACCCCGATACCGGGCCGCCGCTTGAGTGCTTTTGCGTAGATCTCAGACGGCGTAAGATGGCGGCCGATGCCGCTTTCTTCGACGATTTGGTAAATGAGCCGATAGTTTCTCGGCAGCGACGCTCCCCTATTGACGGCGGCCATTTGCGGCGCTATTCTGCCCATTGTGAGAGTGACATTCACTTTCAGCGCCCACGCAACCTTTGCGAGGAAGTAGCACGAGATGGAAAACACAATCGCCGAACTCTCCGACGCCGACCGCGGTTGTCCGGTAAAGCACGTACCCGTACGGCCAAGAATAAACATCGATTGGTTCCCCGATTTGATGGACCTCTCGGTGCTCCACCGGCCATCCGCACTCGCGAACCCGATGGGTCCCGATTTCAACTACGCCCGCGAGTTCAAGAGCCTCGACCTCAAGGCGGTTAAGGCAGACCTTTTTGCTTTGATGACCACCTCGCAGGAATGGTGGCCGGCCGACTACGGTCACTACGGACCGCTCTTCATTCGAATGGCTTGGCACGGCGCGGGGACGTACCGTATCCACGATGGCCGCGGCGGCGCCGGCTCCGGTTTCCAGCGCTTCGAGCCGCTCAATAGCTGGCCGGACAACGCGAACCTCGACAAAGCCCGCCATCTGCTCTGGCCGGTCAAGCAGAAGTACGGCCGCAAGATCTCGTGGGCCGATCTCATGATTCTCGCCGGAAACTGCGCGCTCGAATCGATGGGATTCAAGACGTTCGGCTTCGGCGGCGGCCGCGTTGACGCGTGGGAACCCGACGATGTCACCGACTGGGGCCCGGAAACGACGTGGCTCGAGGATAAGCGTTACAGCGGCGAACGCGATCTCGAAAAGCCGCTCGCAGCGGTGCAGATGGGACTCATCTACGTGAATCCGGAGGGCCCGAACGGCAACCCCGATCCGATCGCCGCTGCGGTCGACATTCGCGAGACGTTTGCTCGCATGGCGATGAACGACGAAGAGACCGTCGCGCTCATTGCCGGCGGACACACCTTCGGTAAGACGCACGGTGCTGCCGATCCGAGCCAGTATGTCGGTTTTGGGCCGGCGGGCGCTCCCGTCGAAGAGCAGAACCTTGGCTGGCGCAATTCGTTCGGTAGCGGCAGCGGCGATGATGCGATCACGAGTGGTCTCGAGGGCGCATGGACGCAGCTGCCGACTCGGTGGAGCAATCTCTATTTCGATAACCTTTTCAACTACGAGTGGGAGCTCACGAAGAGCCCTGCCGGCGCCTATCAGTGGAAGCCCAAAAACGGCGCCGCCGCCGGTACGGTGCCCGATCCGCACGATCCGTCGAAGAGCCACGCGCCGACGATGCTCACGACCGACCTTTCTTTGAAGGTCGATCCCAGCTACGCGCCGATCTCGAAACGCTTCCACGAGAATCCGCAAGCGTTCGCCGACGCCTTTGCGCGAGCGTGGTTTAAGCTGACGCACCGCGATATGGGGCCGATCTCGCGCTACCTCGGCGCCGAAGTACCGGCCGAACCGCAGATCTGGCAAGACCCCGTGCCGGCGGTCGACCATCCGCTGATCGACGAGCAAGACGTCGCCGGGTTGAAAAGCCGAATCCGCGCTTCGGGGCTCACGGTGTCGCAGCTGGTCACGACCGCTTGGGCATCGGCATCGACGTTCCGCGGCAGCGACAAGCGCGGCGGTGCGAACGGCGCGCGGATTCGTCTGGCGCCACAGAAGGATTGGGCGGTCAATCAGCCGGCGGAGTTGGCGAAGGTGCTGCAGACGCTGGAGAAAGTGCAAGCGGATTTCAACGCTTCGCTAAACGGCGGGAAGAAGGTCTCGCTGGCCGACGTCATCGTGCTCGGCGGTAGCGCGGCTATCGAACAGGCCGTGAAGGATGCCGGTTACGGCGTCACGGTTGGCTTCGCTCCCGGTCGCGGCGATGCGACGCAAGAGAACACCGACGTGCACTCGTTCGCCGTATTGGAGCCGATCAATGACGGCTTCCGAAACTACCTCAGCAGCAACCATTCACGCTCGCCCGAGCAGCAACTGGTGGATCGCGCGCAGTCGCTCACCCTGACTGCTCCGCAGATGACCGCGCTCGTCGGCGGCCTGCGCGTTCTTGGAGCGAACGTTGGGGGATCCAAACACGGCGTTTTCACGCAGCGTCCCGGCACGCTGACGAACGATTTCTTCGTGAACCTGCTCGATATGTCGACGAAGTGGCAGCCGGCCGGAAGCGAGCACACGTACGAGGGTCGCGACCGGCGCACGGGTGAGATGAGGTGGACGGGCACAAGCTGCGACCTCATCTTTGGCTCGAACTCGCAGCTGCGCGCCCTCGCCGAGGTCTACGCCGTCGAGGGCGATCACTTCGTCGGGGACTTCGTTGCCGCGTGGGAAAAGGTCATGAATCTCGATCGCTTCGATCTGGCTGTGGTCGCCTAGCGGTCGAAACGGCGCCGCTCTGAGCCCAGGGGCATCGGGCAGCCCCTGGAAGTCTCCCGGCTGAGGAGGGACTTACATCGTGCAGACTCAGCCTGCTCCTAAGGCTTCGTCGCAGTCGTATATGCTGCAGGGCACGCTGCTCGAAGCGTGCTCGTGCCGGACGCTCTGCCGTTGTTGGATCGGCGAGGATCCCGACGGCGGCGCCTGCGACTCGTTCCTTGCCTATAACATCGAACGGGGCGAGATCAACGGCATCGACGTCAGCGGACTGACCTACGTGCAGGTCGTCAAGATTCCGGGAAACGTACTCACGCCACACAGCTGGAAGCGCGTGAGCTACCTTGATGCGCGCGCCACCGACGAACAGCGAGCCGCGATTCTCGACGCATATCATGGCCGGCTGGGCGGACCGTTGGCCGACATCAACGCCTTGATCGCTGAGGACATCGCGATCGAAACGCAGCCCATCGAACACAATCTCAAGGGTGGAGAAGGGACGATCGTCGTCGGCGATAAGATTCGGGCGACGATGGCGCCGTATCGCAGCGGCTATGGGGCGGTCACGACGCTGCGCGATAGCATCTTTAGCACGATTCCCGGTGCGCCGGCCTACGTCGCGAAGGCTTCCGAGCACGTCGTCAACATTCCCGAGCACGGAATGGTCTGGACGTTCAAAGATCGGAACGCAATTCAGGGCGACTTTCTGCTCGAGGCATAGTTCGATGGCGGCGAACGTCGCGTCGCGCTTCGCGCGCTTCAATACGATCGGGGTTCTCGGCTGCGTTATCGTAGCCGCGTGGGCGGTCTGCGTGTGGGCGGAGCTGGCCGGCGTCTCAACGCAGCTGCATCACGATGCGCTCTATCACAGCGGGCGACCGTTTTGGCTTGCCGCGCTCATCGTGCTTGCCGCATGGCAATTCATGACCGCCGCGATGATGCTGCCCTCTTCGCTCGGATTCATTCGGTATTACGCGGCGACGGCCGCTCGCGCGCCGGACTTCCCGTCCGCGCTCGTTTTGTTCTTAGGCGGTTACTTCGCGGTCTGGACGGCATTTGCGCTCGTCGCGTTTACCGGCGATATCCAGGTCCACCGAATCGTCGATGCATCACCCTGGTTGTCGGCGCACGCATCGTTGATACCGGCGGGCGTGCTCGCGCTTGCCGCACTCTATCAGTTCACGCCGCTCAAAGACGCTTGTTTGAAGGCGTGCCGCCACCCGGGCATGTATCTCATGCGGCATTATCGCCGGGGCGCGCTCAATGGATTACGACTCGGATTTGGACACGCGGTTTTCTGCGCCGGCTGCTGCTGGGCGCTGATGCTAGTAATGTTTGCGGCGGGTGTCGCGCACCTCGCGTGGATGGGCGTGCTCGCGGCGATCATGTTCGTTGAAAAGGCGACGCCGGCGGGAAACCGAATCGTCGCGCCGGTCGGCGCGGCACTCGGTGCACTTGCGGCTATCGCACTCGTCGCGCCCGGCGCCATACCGGGCTTGTAAGGAATACGTTTTACGATGCACGTCGGAATCGCCGGCACCGGGAAGATGGGCAGTGCCATGGCCCGCAATCTGCTGGACCGCGGCTATCGTATATCCGTTTGGAACATCGATCGCGTGATGACAAAGCCGCTGGTGGCGGCGGGAGCGATGCCGTTCGAGCAGGTCGAGTCGTTGGTGGCAAGCGTGGATGCAGTCATTGCGATGCTCTGGGACGACGCGGTTGCGCGCGAAGTCTCGCTCGGGCTGATTATTCCGGCGGCTCGTAAGGGCCAGCTCGTTATCGAATCGACCACGCTTTCGCCGGCGATGTATGAGACGCTCGCGGAAGCGGCGGCGCGGCGAGGCGTCGACTTTCTCGCGTGTCCGGTTATCGGTAGCGTCGACGGGGCGCGCGCCGGTACCCTCACGCTCTATCCCGGAGGCAGCGACGAGGCCTTCAGCCGTGCCCGCGAGCTCTTGAGCGCGATCGGCTCAAGCGTTCACTTTACGGGTTCGCCCGCAGCCAGCGGACACCTCAAGCTCGCAAGCAACTGCATGTTGGCCGTGCTGGCCGAATCGATTGGCGAGCTCCTCGGCATCATGGGGCGAGCCGGCGTCGATCGCACCCTGGCGGTCGAGACGCTCATCTTCATGCTCCAACGCGTCGCCACGAAGCGCCAACAGCTCCTCGAGCGCGATTCCCAGCCACGCTTTTCAGCGAACGCTCTGCTCAAAGACCTCCGCCTCGCCAGCACCGCGAGAGAAGACCTCCGATTCGATGCAGCCGTGATGGATTGCGCTCTCGCCGAGTTCGAACGGATCGTTGAGAGCGGCATCGGCGAGCAGGACTACATCGCCACTACCTTAGCGTTAGAGCGCGCCGAGAACGGAGCAGCGCTCGGCGAAGGAGACAACGCCGAGCGGTGCTAGACGACACGTTGGGCTAGAAGTAGGTGCCAGGCGGACTCGCAGCGACGCCGAGCATCTGGCCGCCGCCCGAACCTGTTGCACGATAGTAGGCGACTTTCTTCATCGATGGATAGGCGTATTCGTCGACGATCTCGTCGTTGCTGACGAAGAGTCGGGTGCGGGTAGCGTTAAAGGTGAGGTATTCAGGTATCCCGCCTGTCGTGACTTTGTTGATCGTGCCGTAGTTGACGACGTTGTCATAGCCGGGAATGTTCTTATCGGCGACGAGGAAGTCGAGCGGACCCGACGGCATGTCGGGCGACTCCTCGACCGCGATCCCTTCGGTCTGTCCCAGGGAGTAGTTGAAGTCGCTGCACGTCGAGCTGGATGGCGTGCAGGCCGCGACGTCGCCGGCGCTATTGGAGCCGACGGGCGTGTTGAAGGCGGCAAAGACGCTCTGGAGACCGCCGGCGGCTGGGTACTCGAGCGCGATGCCCGTGATGACGGCGCCATTCTTAGATGACGGCGCATACCACGTCCACGCCGGATAGCTTGACCCTGCCGCGTAGTAGTTGATGTACGACGCGCTGTAAAACGGGGCGTTGGCAATGTAAATGTCGCCGTAGGCGTCAACGGCGACGTCGAGCGGATCGTTGACTCCGTTCGTAATTTGCGCGGTCGGCGACTTCGCGCCGGGCGCGTAGATCGTGACGGCGTTGGTGTACTCGTTGGCGACGTACAGATTCCCCGCCAAGTCGGTCGTGATGCCCGAGGGGATGGCGATCCCACTGCTGATCGCATACTTGGGATACTGTGGTTTCTTCGACTTTTTCGTTTGATCGAAGACGAGAATTTGTTGGCTCTCGGCGTCCGCAACGTACAATAGCGGCTTCTGCTTTTTTGCCTTTTCAGCCACGGCGTGGGCGCCGCTGTTTCGCCCGAAGTTGGCGGCGCTCTGCGGCGAGAGCGCGCCTTGGCCGGTGGCCGGAAGCGCCGCGGAGGACGAACAGCCTGTTGCGGCGGCCAGCACGAGCGATGCGCCGGCGAACGGCGCCAGGGAGCGGATGAGGTTGCGCATGACGTTGGATTCCTTTCCGTAGCGTGGGTTGGTGAATCCAGCGTACGTCTGTTAGGGGGCGCCGCTCCACGAAGTTACTCACGGAATTGGGGTCGCCATGGGCGCTCGGAGAGCGGAGTCACCGGCACCGCCGGCTCGACGTCCAGCGGAGACGCCCGTCGATCGGCCGGCTCTTCCCGCGTAGGCTGACTTTCACGGAACACGAAAGGTATCCGTACTTTCGGAATCGAGGTGCGGAAGATGAAGATCGTAAAGCTGCCTGTCCTGTTGTTGCCACTCTGCCTTTCGGCGTGCTCGGTGGGCGGCGTTCCCACGCATGCCCCGATGCAGCCGGCCCAGCGTCCCGCCGCGCCCGATCTCCGAAAAGCGCTCGTCTACGTTTCGCAAGACAATGACAATAGCATCAGCGCCTTTCAACTGGGCGGAAAGCGCATCGGAGAGATTACCAACGGCATAAGCTATCCGCAGGGGCTCTTCGCCGATGCGAGCGGCACGCTCTACGTCGCAAACCGCGGCGCAAGCAACGTGCTGGAGTTCAAACGCGGCTCCGATTCGCC
>JBARKF010000060.1:0-4641 GCA_049800655.1 Candidatus Cybelea sp. | reverse complement strand
GCCGCTGCTGGTGCCGCCGGGCGCGCCGCCATTGAAGCCACCCGCACTTCCACCCCTACCGCCGACGGATATCGTCAGTTTTTCTCCCGGCTTGACCTCGATCGTAGCCTTGACGCGACCGCCGTTGCCGCCGGCGGAGCCCCGCGCGTGGCCACCTGAACCGGTGCCGCCCCCGGCACCGGATGCGACGACGGTGATCGATGTGACGGCTTTGGGTACCGTGAACGATTGCTCTCCGCCTGTGTAATGAAACGTCTTGCTCCCCGAGGCGTTGTTAAATAGGCCGTCAGCACCGGGAATAACGCGGTTTGCTGATTGCGACCCTCCGCATCCCGTCAGCATCGCCGCGGCCACGCAGGCACGAAGCGCGCAGCGACCGCAGTCTGAAATACTCATTTTCCTAGCTCCTTTATTCCGGGAACGTGAAGCTCAGTAGAGTTCGGTTCGGCTGCGCCTTGTTCCACCGTAGGACACGGTCCCGAGATGCGAGCATAAAATCAACTGCCACCCCCGCTGCAGCCCTGCTTCAAAATTTGGCCGAGAAAGACGTTAAGGGCGTCCGTCTCCGCCGCCAGGTGGGGGAACTCTCGACCGCGCGCGAGCGTGCAGGATACGCCGAATATCGGCTCGACTTCAATAGACTTATACTGGAAGGTTGATGACATGTTGCGAGTTTTTGCGCCTAACGCGGTGGATCTGTATGCAGGACTCTGCTCGGCCGTCTCCGGCGCCGACTTCTTAGGTGCAAACGTAGAGACATTCGTATGAACCGCCGCAACTTTGTGAACAAGGCGACGATTGGACTCGCCGCGGCGCAGCTGAGCATCGTTGCTTGCTCGCGATCCGGTTCCGCACAAAACGCGACAGAAAGGAGCAGCTCAATGACCCAAGTGCAGGAGCCGACAGCCGGCGGCGCGGCCGCCGTCCGCAAATTTCAGATAAACGTTCCCGAAGCCGAGCTGGTCGAGCTGCGGCGACGTATCGTGGCGACGCGCTGGCCCGATCGTGAAACCGTTGACGACCAGTCGCAGGGCGTTCAGCTTGCGACGATACGGGAGCTCGTCCAATATTGGGGCTCGGGCTACGACTGGCGCAAGACGGAAGCAAAGCTGAATGCTCTGCCGAATTTCATAACGAACATCGACGGCGTCGACGTTCACTTTATCCACGTGAAGTCGAGCCATCCAAATGCACTTCCGCTGATTATGACCCACGGCTGGCCTGGTTCGGTGCTCGAGCTCCTGGGGGTCATCGGTCCGCTTACAAATCCAACGGCGCACGGTGGATCGGCCGATGACGCCTTTGATCTCGTCCTACCGTCGATGCTCGGTTACGGCTTTTCGGAGCGACCGAAGACGACGGGTTGGGATGGCGATCGCATGGGGCGCGCCTGGGCCGTGCTGATGGAGCGTCTCGGATACAAGCGCTATGTCTCGCAAGGCGGCGACTGGGGCTCAGTGATATCCGATAAGATGGCACTCCAGAAACCTCCTGGCCTGCTCGCCATTCACGTCAACATGCCCGGAGTCGTGCCGCCCGAGATTGCGAGGATTCTCCAATGCGGCGACCCGCCGCCGGCAAATCTTCCTGCCGATGAGCTGGCCGCGTTCAACAAACTCAACGAGTTATATAAGCGGGGCAACGGCTACGCCCTCGAGCAAACGACCCGCCCACAAACATTGGGATACGGGCTAACCGATTCGCCGGCCGGCCTCGCCGCGTGGTTCTACGAAAAGTTCGCTGCATGGTCGTACACCGATGGCCACCCCGAACGCGAACTGACCAAGGACCAGATGCTCGACGATATTACGCTCTACTGGCTCACGAACACCGCGACATCTTCTGCGCGGCTCTACTGGGAGAACAACGCTAATAATTTCAACGCCGTGAACGTTTCGCTGCCCGCGGCCATCACCGTCTTTCCCGGCGAGCTCTACCAAACGCCGCGCACTTGGGCGCAGCGCGCGTATCACAACCTCATTTACTTCAACAAGGTCGACAAAGGCGGCCACTTCGCTGCGTGGGAGCAGCCCGAACTCTTCTCTGCGGAAATGCGCGCCGCGTTCCGGTCGGTACGGAGCGGAGCGAGCTAACCGATGCCGCAACCGGCGTCTGCCTTCCCGGTCGATTTTGGACCCGGGTTCACGACGCACAGCGTGAACGTAGACGACAGCACCGTCAGCGCGACCGTCGGCGGGCACGGCCCAGTCGTCGTTCTACTGCACGGGTATGCCGAAGATTCGCGCATGTGGAAGCCGCTTGCAATGGCGCTGGCGTCGCGCTTCACGGTTGTTGCCCCCGATCTTCCGGGCATCGGCAACTCGTCGATCCCCAAAACCAGAGTGGACATGCAGAGCGCGGCCCGTAGCGTCCGAGACACTGTCCGCGCGCTCGGCTTTCAACGTGTCTTCGTAGTGGGACACGACATCGGGCTTATGGTTGCCTATGCGTACGCGGCGATGTATCGGCAAGAAGTGGAACGCCTCGCACTGATGGACGCGTTCTTGCCCGGCGTTGCCGGCTGGGAAGCGATCTATAACAATCCCAGCCTCTGGCACTTCCGCTTTCACGGCCCGACGCCCCTCGCACTCGTAGCCGGTCGGGAGCAAACGTATTTCGATTACTATTGGAACGATTTCGCCGCAAATCCCAGTCGGTCGCTCTCACAAACCGACCGCGATGCATACATCGCGGCGTACTCGCGGCCCGGGCGAATGGCCGCAGGCTGGGCATATTTCGAATCATTCCCGCAAACCGCGCTCGGCTTCGCGAAGCTCGCCGGCACGAAGCTTCGCATACCCGTGCTCTCGATCGGTGGCGCACACGCCAACGGCACGGCACTGGGCGCGCAGCTGCGCCTGATTTCCGACAACGTGACGGTCGCCGTCCTCGAAAACACCGGCCACTGGCTAATCGATGAGAACCCCGACGAAACGATTGTGATGCTCACTCGATTCCTCGAGGGCTAGTCGTGGAGGGCGCACGTGCCGTCGCGGCGGATGGAAGCCGAAGTGGCCGAACCGAACTCATGGATCGTCCGAGCCAGGACGGTCGTCACCTGCGATACGGATGCGCTCCAAGCCGGCATAGATTTCAATAAGCTTGGCCGCGTCGACGACGCCGCAATTATCATCGAGGACGGCAAAATCACTGCGGTCGGCCCCGCCCCTGTCACTGAGGCGCATAGTCGAAGGACGAAAATCGGTGAAATCGACCTACGCGATTGCGTCATCGCGCCGGGCCTCGTCGACGCGCACGCGCATCCGCTCTTCGCCGGCGATCGCGAGCCGGATTTCGCCGCGCGGTTGCGCGGCGAGCCGCCGCCGCTGGGGATGCGCTATACGATCGAACGTACGCGCGTCGCGCTGCTCGATCCGCGAAAGTTCTATGAAAGGACGGTTCGGCCGCGCCTGCGGACGATGCTCGCGCACGGCACGACCACGCTCGAGACGAAGACCGGCTACGCGCTCCACAAGCCGGGCGAGGTCGCGCTGCTCGACCTGATCGCGCAACATCGCAACGATCCCGACGTTCCCAACCTGATTGCAACGTTTCTTGGCGCGCACGCCCTGCCGCCCGAGTTTTTGCGCGAAGAGGCCTTTGTCGACTATTTGATCGACCAGGTAATTCCCGCCGCCGCGGCACATGGCGCGGCTTATGCCGACGCGTTTTGCGAACCGGGTTTCTTTTCGCCCGAGCAGACGCGCCGCTACCTCGACGCCGCGCGCCTGCATGGGATGCGGCTGCGCGTCCACTGCGATGAGATGGCGTACGGCGGAGCGGCCGAGATGGCCGCGCATCTTGGCGTCGACGCCGTCGACCATTGCAACTTCATTCGCCATTACGACGTGGGCGCGATCGCCGAGCGCGGCATCGTCACCGTTGCCTGCCCGGCAACGATTGCCTATCTCGATCTACCACAGCGCGCACCGGTGCGTGCGTTGCTCGACGCCGGCGGCATGGTCGCGCTGGCGAGCGACTATAACCCCGGAACGTCGCCGTGCTTCAATCTTCAAACGGTCGCCTATTTTGGCCGGAAGCTCTTTGGTCTCTCAGCAGCCGAAGCACTCTACGGGGTTACCCGTGCGGCTGCGCACTCGCTGCGCGCCGACGCCGGGCGGATTCGACCCGGCGCTGCGGCCGATTTCGTCGCGTTGCAGATGGAGTCGCCTGACGAGTTCGGATGGCAGTTCGGCGGTAACCTCGCCGCCGCCGTCTTCAAAAATGGCGTGAAGGTGGCGTGATCAGCGAATTCGTACGCTGCGCGCGCGCGCTCGTCGCAGGCGAGCTGCGCGAGGATTACGCTTTCGTCATTCGTGACGGCAGCATTGTTGCTGCGGGCGACTTCGGTGATGTACGCGATCGCGCGCGCAATCTCGGCGCACGATCGTTTCCTGCCGACCGGCTTGTCGTGCCTGGTTTCATCAACGGTCACAGTCACGCGTATCAGATTTTGCTGCGAGGATGGGCCGACGACTTGCCGTTTGCACAGTGGCGAAACGACGCGCTCTATCGCGTCGTGCCGCAACTTACCCCCGACGACGTTTACTGGACCTTCGTCGCGGCCTTCTCGGAGATGTTGGCGGCCGGAATCACGACGGTCGCCGAGTTCTTCTACCTTAACGGTTCGGGGAACGAGCA
>JBARKF010000059.1:0-14281 GCA_049800655.1 Candidatus Cybelea sp. | reverse complement strand
GGCTACGTGCCTGCGCTCGTATCGCCGGCCGCCTGGAGTGGTCAGGAACTCTGCCGACCCGGAAGCGCAGCCGCTCGACGCCGGCCTTCGGGAGCCGCGCGGCGACGGCGCGGCGCACGTGGTCGGCTAAGAAGCTCAGCTGATTGCTCCAAGCGCTCGACCGGGTGATGACCAGCAGCGTGCCTTCAACGATTCGGGAGGGATGGGAGTTGCGCGCGACCTCCGCCCCGACAATCTCCGGCCAGCCGGCTTCGAGCAGCGCTAGCGGATCGTGGGGCCGGTTCTCCGGCGTCCAGCCGGCAAGCGCTGCGGCTAGTTTACGCATGCGACATCCGCTTGCACTTGCGCCTCGGCAACGCGTGCGAGGTGCGCACCCGCCGGCAGTCCGACGGGCAGATGCGTTGCGGTGATGAAGGCCTGCTCGTACTCCCCGATTTCGCTCAGGAACGCCGCGGCACGTTCTTCGTCGAGCTCGGAGAGAACGTCGTCAAGCAGCAGTAACGGCGCTTCACTCGAACGCTCGCGGATGACGCGGTATTCGGCGATCTTCAGCGCTAACACCGCCGTCCGTTGTTGTCCTTGCGAACCATACGCGGCCAGCGAGGCACCGTCGAGCGTCAAGGCGATGTCGTCGCGATGCGGACCGGCGATCGCGCTCTTGCGCAGACGCTCTGCATCGGCGCACTGCCGCAAGCGAGCTTCGAACGCCGCTGTCACGGCTTGTGTGGTCGACTCTTCGAACGCCACGTTCGGGTCGTACCTCAACTCGAGCTGCTCGGAAGCCGCAAAACGCGTGTGGGCGCGAGCGGCATTTTGGGCGAGCGCACGGACGAGCGCGTCGCGCGCCAGCATAATCCGCGCGCCGGCGTCGATCAGCGTTCGGTCGTACGCGGCCATCAGCTCGTCGTCGAGCTCGATTGCGCCGCGCAGCAACGCATTCTTCTGCTGTATCGCCTTACGATACCGCGCGAGTTCGTAGTAGTATTGCGGATCGGTCTGTGAAAGCGCGATGTTTAAAAATGCACGGCGCCCGCTAGGTGTCCCGCTTGCGAGCTGTAGGTCGGCCGGTACGAACGTAACGACACGCATCCGCCCGAGATAGCTGGCGTACCGTACGCCGGCACCGTTAACGGTGTAGCTCTTGCGCGTGCCGCGGCTCGATCGTTCGATCGTGCAGACGAGTTCGACCGCGCCCGCGTTGATCGCAGCTTGACCGTATAGGACGGCGCGCTCGCACTCCTGGCGTACGGTGTCGCCTTCGCGAGCGGTGCGAAACGACTTGCCCGTACCCAACATGGCGATCCCTTCGAGCAGATTGCTTTTCCCTTGAGCATTCGCACCGAGGAGAACGTTCAGCCCGGCGGTGGGTTCCAGATCCAGCTCGACGTAGTTTCTGAAGTTTGAGAAAGTCAACCGCCGCAGCAGCACATCATTGCCGCAGCGGCATGAGGACGTAGAGCTGTTGCCCGCTGTCGAGCGGCTCGAGCGGCCTGATCGCCGCCGGCGAGAGTGGTCCCAGGAACTCGATGACCGTCTTTTCGCTCTTTATGTGGTTAAGGATCTCCACCAGATAGCGAGCGTTGAAGGCGATCGTCAGGTCCTCGCCGGTTTGCTCGACTTCAAGCTCCTCGTAGGCGTTACCAGAGACGTCAGAACTGGCGGTCACGATGAGCGTCTGATTGGCGACTGCGAGCTTAACCATGCTCGCGCGATCGCCCGCGACCAGTTCCGCTCGCCGTAAGCTGCCGATCAAAAGCGGCGTGCTCACCGTGATGGTCCGGTCGAACTTGGCGGGAATCACTTGCTGGTAGTTCGGGTACTGCCCGTCGACCAGACGAACCGTGATCGCGACGTCGCCGCAAACCATCTGCAGCTGATTGCTCTGCGCTCCCAACGCGCTAACCGAAATCTGCTCTCCGCTGCCCAGATTGCGCGCCACCTCGGCGAGTGCGCGCGAGGGCACGATAAACTTCTCATTCGTGCCGGAGCCATTTTCGAGGGTCGTGACGAACTTTGCGAGCCGATATCCGTCGGTCGCGACCATGGTCAGGGCGTTGCCTTCCACCTCGAGCAAGGTGCCCATGAGGACCGCGCCGCGCGCCTCCTCGCTCGAAGCCGCAAAAATCGTCGCGTCAATGCCGTCGCGGAAGCGCTTCCCGGCAATCGAAAACTGCGAGCCGCGCGTCGCCGCCGGAAGCGGGGGGTACTCGTCGGCGGGTAAGGCGTGAAAGTCGTAGTTGCTGCGTTCGTACTTCACGCTCGCACGCGTGGGGGTGCCGGTGAGCTCGAGGGTGCCGGGCGCGAGATTTCCCAAATAGCTTGCGAAGAGCTTCGCCGGGATCGTTACCGAGCCGCCTTCTACTACCTGCGCCGGAAAGGCGTGCTCGAGGGTAAGCTCGAGATCGGTCGCGCGCACGGCGATCTTCTCGCCATCGGCTTGCAGCAGGACGTTAGAGAGGATCGGTACCGTCGTGTGCGCGTTGACGACCTTACTGGCCGCTCCAACGGCCGCCGTGATATCCTTCGTGGCGCAGGTGAATCTCATCGTTTCCACCGTTGGTCGTAAGCGTGCGTTTTCCTAGTTAGATAAGAACAAGAGTCGCAGTAGTAGTAGAGCGGTGCATTCTGCGGAAAAGTCGGTTTTTGCTTGTACTGGGCACACGTTTGCGCTTTGGATAAACTGTGGACCCGCGGCTGCCGGGGATACACCTTTCCACGGCCGCGCCGGGAGCGGCGCCTTATCCATCGCCGGAAGGCCGGACCTTGTGCGTAGGGTGTTCAGGGATTCTGGCACATCGCGATCAGCTGCCGAATCTTGTTTCGGTACGCTTCATCGCGCTGCATCTGCTCTTTGATCTTATCCCGCGCGTACATGACCGTCGTATGGTCCTTCTTGCCGAAGTCGCGGGCGATCTGGGGCAACGAATAGTTCGTCAACTCGGTCGCGATATACATGGCAATTTGCCGAGGCGCGGCCAGGCGCTGGTCGCGGCGTCCATTGTCCATCTCCTTCACCGTCAAGCCATGGGCGCCGGCGACGGTCTCTTTGATCTTGGAGATCGTAATACGGTGCAACGGCGCCTGCGCGACCGCGCTTTTGAGCACGTCGGCCGCGAGATCGGTCGTGATGGGCGCTTTCGTCAGCGAAGCGTAGGCAACCACCCGGATCAGCGCGCCTTCGAGTTCGCGAATGTTCGATGGGATGACCTTCGCGATGAACGACGTGACTTCGTCGGGAACCGGAATGTTCTCACTGCCGGCCTTCTTGCGTAGAATCGCTTCACGCGTCTCCAGGTCGGGTGCCTGGATGTCGGTGAGTAAGCCCCATTCGAATCGCGAGCGCAGCCGGGCCTCGAGCGTTTGTATCTCCTTGGGCGGGCGATCCGAAGAGATGATGAGCTGCCGCCCCGATTCGTGCAGCGCGTTAAACGTGTGAAAGAACTCTTCTTGCGTGGTTTCTTTTCCGGCGAGAAACTGAATGTCGTCGATCAGCAGGACGTCGACTTGGCGATACCGGTTGCGGAACTCCGGCGTCCGGTTGTTCTGAAGCGCGATGATAAACTCGTTGGTGAACTTCTCGCAGGTGGCGTAGACGACGTTTGCGGCGAGGTTATCCTGAATGACGCGATGCCCGATCGCATGCATGAGATGCGTCTTACCGAGACCAACGCCGCCGTAGAGAAAGAGCGGGTTGTAGGCGTGCGCGGGGGCCCCGGCAACCGCCTGAGCCGCGGCGTGCGCGAAGCGGTTTGAGTTGCCGACGACAAACTCTTCGAAAGTATAACGCGTGTTAAGGTTGGCGGTGCGGAACTCCTCAAGCGGACGCGGCGCCGAGCCGGGCGAGGTGCGAGCGCCCTCGCCGGCCTCGGCGACGGAAAGCCGCAACTCGACACTCGTGCCGAACAGCTCGCTCAACACGCCGATCATCTGAGCCCGAAGCTTACTTCCGACCCAATCCTGTGCGAACTTGCTATGCACCGCGAGGTGAAGCTCGTTGCCGTGAAACGAGATGAATCGAATCGGCTTGATCCACATCTCGAAGACCGGCTTAGAAAAGGTACGTTCTAAGGTGTCAAGCGCGGACTGCCAAAGCTCGTTGGAGATGTCGGAGTTGATCGCAAGCGGCATACCGTACAGTCCTCGTTCAATCTCTGGCTAGCATTTGCACTGCGCAGCGGCCCTTTTGCGACGAGGAATCAGGCTGCGCGCCTCCCCCATGAGGGCGCAACCAGTTGGCTTAATGAATCCTTGCTCCTGCGGATTTTATGCACGAGGTTATACACTTATCCACAGGTCGGCTGGAACGGTTTTTCGGGGATTTTTCCGATTTATGAACGACTCTGACGGGACCCCCCCTAAAGCCCGAATACCCAGCGGCATAAGGCTCCCGGGCGGTCAAAAAGGGCTCAATTAGCGCCCTTCTCCACAGGCCTATCCACAGGTGTGGAAAGGCGGGTAGTGGGCCAGTTGGGGCACGACGCCGATTTGGGCGAAACCTGGAATATCAACGACCCGTATGGAGGGGGTAAGCTGAAACGGAGGGCCCTTAATGAGCTTGCCGACCGCGATCGTCGTGGCGACTGGAATAATTTGTGTCACCTTTTTGCTGGCGTTCCTCGTTTCTGTTCTCTGGGTGACCCGCCGCCAGTAGGCCCTACAGCTCCTGTCGATCGTACCATCAAGCAGGCGACCGGCCAAAGATCGCGCCAAGCTGCAAGCCATGACCGACGACACAAGCGAATTGAGCTCGCGTTGCAATTTCGGCCGGCTTTGTTACAATGGGCCGGCTATGTTCCAGATCGATCTTCAGCTTTTTGCGTCAAAAAAGGGCGCCGGGTCCACCCGCAACGGCCGCGACTCAAACGCCCAGCGCCTCGGCGTCAAACGTTTTGGCGGCGAGCGCGTCATTGCGGGGAACATCCTCGTACGCCAGCGCGGCACCCACTTCTATCCGGGTTCGAACGTCGGCATGGGGCGCGACCACACGCTCTTTGCGCTGATTGATGGCGTCGTCGAGTTCAGCGCCCACCGCGTGCGCCAGCGAATCTCGATCGTTCCGGCCGCCTAAGCGCCGCGCGATCGCATGAGAACGGGGCCGTTAGGCCCCTTTTCAATATCCGGCGAAAGTAGCAGCGGTGCAGTTCATCGACGAGGTTGAGATCACCGTCGCCGCGGGCGACGGAGGTGACGGCATCGTCGCGTGGCGCCGTGAGAAGTACGTTCCGAAGGGCGGCCCCGCCGGTGGCGACGGCGGTCACGGCGGCAGTATATATCTCGAGGCGACGCCGGAACTCTCGACGCTCGTTGAGTTTCGCTTCCGGCGGAACTTCGCGGCGGAGGGCGGGAAGGCAGGCGGAAGTTCGAGGAAATCCGGGCGCAGCGGCGCGGATCTCACGATCGCGGTTCCGGTTGGTACGATCGCGTTTCGAACGCAGGGCGATGCCTCCGAACAACTTCTCGCCGATCTGAACGAGCCCGGAACGCGCGTGCTTGCCGCTCGCGGCGGACGCGGCGGACTCGGTAATCAACACTTTGCGACCAGCGTGCGGCAAGCGCCGCGCTTTGCCGAAAACGGCGAACCCGGGGAACGCTTCACGCTCCGTCTCGAACTGCGGCTGCTGGCGGATTGCGGCATCGTCGGCGTTCCCAATGCCGGAAAGTCGACGTTGCTTTCGGTCATTTCGGCGGCGCGGCCGAAAATCGCCGAGTATGCCTTCACGACGATCGAACCACAACTAGGCGTCGTGCGCGTCTCCGACGACGAATCGTTCGCTGTCGTCGACGTTCCCGGATTGCTCGAAGGGGCGCACGAGGGAGTCGGCCTCGGCGATCAGTTTCTCAAGCACGTCGAGCGCACGCGGGTGCTGCTACATTTGCTCGACGGAGCGAAGCCGGTCGACGAGATCGTACGAGAGAAAGCCACGATCGAACACGAGCTCGAAGCGTGGAATCCGGCGTTACTGCAAAAGCCGAGACTCCTGGTATTGAACAAACTCGATCTCCCCAACGCACGCGAAGCTTTCACGCTGCTTGCGCCGCACTTTCCCGAGATCCGCGGCATCAGTGCCGCGACGGGTGAGGGCGTGCGTGACCTCGTGCTTGCGGTCGCGCGCGCGATTGAGGCTGCGCCCCTGCCGGCGATTGTGGCGACGCCGCCTGCGCATATCGAACTCACGGCCGCCGACGCCTTTCGGATCGAACGCAGCGACGACGGCGCCTTCGTCATTTCGGGCGCCCGCGTCGAGCGACTTGCGGCGATGACGAACTTTGAGTCGGACGAATCGTTGGGACGCTTTGAGCGCGCGCTGGGACGCATGGGCGTCGAGAAAAAACTGCAGGAACTCGGCGCCGAACAAGGGGATACGGTGCGTATCGGACACTACGAGTTTACCTATTCATGAGGCTTGGTGTTTTCGGCGGCACGTTCGATCCCATTCACAACGCCCATCTCTTCGTCGCCGAGTCGGCGCGCTTACTCGAACGCCTGGATCGCGTGCTCTTCGTACCGACCGCCAATCAACACTACCGCGACAAACCGCAAGCCGATGCCGCCCATCGCTGCGCGATGATCCTCGGCGCGATCGAAAGCAACGCCGGATTTGAGTTGGACGATACCGACTTGCGGGAGAACGCGACCGGCTACACCGCCGATCTGTTGCCGCGACTCCACGAAAAATATCCCGGCGCCGGCTTTACATTCGTGATCGGTGCGGATTCGCTGGCGAGTGCCAACTGGGTGCGTCTCGACGAGGTGATTGAGGCGCTCGAGCGATTTGCGATCGCGCCGCGTGCGGGCGTTCGCGCCGATGCGCTGGCGCGCGTGATCGCGGCGATCCCGCCGAATCTGCGCGATCGTGTGACGACGCTCAACCTCCCCGAGTTTCCGGAGTCGGCCAGCTTGGTGCGCACGCTGATCGCGCAGGGACGCAGCATTCGATACCTCGTCCCGGAGACGGTCTGGCAGTATATCGTTGGGCACCGCCTCTATGGCTATAACGGCAGTGCGTCGACAAGTTAATTTGCGACGCGTGCCGGCCGGCGCGGCGATGATCGCCGCGAGTTGCTTGAGCGCCTGCGCCGGAACGCAAGCGCCCAACGACCCTGCGCTCTGCGCGGCCTACGCGGCGGGGCGTTCGCGCGTCGAGGTGGTCGCCGACGGCAGAGTGACGCGAGTGCTCGGGGTACAGGCCGGACGCGTCAGCCCGCACGAGGGATTCCTGCTGCGCCTGGCGTCGGGGTGCAGCCTTATCGTGCGGGTGGAGGCGAACACCGACTTTACCGGGTCGTTCCCGCTCGCGGCCGGAGCAAGCGTCCTCGTCAAAGGGGAGTATGAGTACTATCCGCTGGGCGGAGTGATCCACTGGACGCACCGCGACCCTCGCGGGCGGCACGAAGGGGGATATATTCAAACCGGCGGCCACATTTACGACTAAGTCATCGAAGGGCGGCGGAACGCCGCTGAGCCGCATCCTGCTGGCAAGCGGCTCGCCGCGCCGTCTCGAGCTCCTGCGCTCGCTCGGCGTCAGCGTTGACGTTCTACCGAGCGGTTACGACGAACCCGCGCTCCCGAGCCTCGCTCCCGCCGATGTGGCGAGCTATCACGCGGCCGAGAAACTCGCGACGGTTTTGCGAGCCCGCGAGCAGCACATGGATCTCCCAACGCTCGCGGCCGATACCGTCGTCGATATCGACGGCGTCGCGCTGGGTAAACCACGTGACGATCAAGAGGCGGCTCGCATGCTGCAGATGCTCTCGGGCCGGGACCATCTCGTCCATACCGCGTTTGCGCTGGCGGTTCCGGGCCGCGAGCAGATCGCCGAGCGTCAAGCGACGCGCGTCCGCTTCTATCCACTCGATGCAAACGAGATCGCCGAGTATGTCGCGACCGGCGAGCCGTTCGACAAGGCCGGCGCTTACGGCATCCAGGGGCGCGCCGCGGCGATGATCGAGGCGATTGAGGGTGATTTCTACACCGTGATGGGTCTACCGTTGGCGCGTGTGATCCGCGCGTTGCGGCGGTTAGGATTCGTGCTGCCGGAAACGAACTAACGGCGCCGAAGGCACAAAACGAACGCGGGGACGGAACATCTTTACCTATCGAGACGAGCGAAGGCTCTTTGCGCTAATCGGCATCATCATCGTGGCAGCGCTGCTGGCGCTGCTGCAGATTGGCGCGCAACGTTCCGGATCCGTCAGCCCGATTGCCACCGTTGCGAGTTCGATCTTCGCCGTTGGTGAAACGGCCGTCGCAAGCGCGATTCGCGGAGTGCGTTCCTTCGGAACGACGCTGCTCGCACTTCCCCGGCTCGAGCGCGAGAACGTCGCGCTGCGCGCCGGTCGGCAACGACTGATTGAGGAGAACGCGCGCCTTCACGAACTCGCGGCGGCGTACGCGGCCGAATCGGCAGTGCGTCCGGTCGTTAACCTCTATAACGGGATCGAAGCCCGCGTTATTGGCTTTCCTCCCGAGAACGAGTCGCGCGCGGTTACTATCGACAAGGGATCCCGCGCCGGCGTCAAGCGCGATGACGGCGTACTCGCCGCGGAGGGCGTTGTCGGACGCGTCGCCGCCGTGGCTCCGTTTTCCAGCACGGTCGTGCTTGCGACCGACTACACGAGCCGTATTCCCGCGATCGTGCAACGTGGCCGCTGGTGGGGAATCGCTCGTGGCAACGTCGGCAGCGTCGTTGTTGAATACATTCCGCAGGATGCGCCATTGCGGGTCGGCGACGTGGTCGTGACCGGCGAAGGCCGCTCCTTCCATTCCGGCGTGCCGGTCGGCAGCGTCGTCGCGATCGAACGCGGCGATGCGACGCTCTATCAGACGGCCGTTCTCAAGACGTTCGTCGACCTTGGCGCCCTTGACCGCGTTGTCGTCGTCTCGCACTAAGCCGCACGTCGCTCCGTTCGTCGGCCCCGCCTGGTACGTCGCGGCCGCATGGCTCGTCGGCGCGGTGCTCGCGCAAGCGACGATCGTGCACCTGCTGGCGATACGCAACGTCGTTCCAAGCTTTGTCTTGGTGGTCGTCGTTTGGTATGCAATCCGCGTCAATGCTCGGAGGGCCGCGACCTACGGTCTTTTCGCCGGCCTCTGTGAGGACGCGCTGTCGGCGAGCACCGGCGCGGCCTGGATGATTTCGACCAGCGTGAGCGCGCTGCTCGCTAGCCGGCTCTCGCGCGGGTTCTTCGCCGATTCCATCCCGCTGGTGATGGTGATTACCGCGAGCGCGACGCTCGTGCGAGCGCTCTGCTTTTGGATCGTGATGGCCCTCTTCGGCTATCCGCCGGGCCTTGGGTCGCTGCATCTGCATGAGGCGCTCGCACAAGCCGCGCTCAACGTCGCGATCATCGTCGCGGCGATGTTGATCGCCCGTCGTTTCGACGCGTCGACGCGATGACGTTACGTAACACGCCACGCCCAAAAGAGTGGCAGCTACCGACATGGCGTCTGGTAATCTTCGGCGCACTCCTCTTGGCCGCGTGGCTCGCACTTGTAGCGCGGTTGATCAACGTTCAGCTGATCGAAGGCGAGCGGTACCGAGCGGCCGCGCAAGCGAATCAAATCCGGCTGATTCCCGTCGCGGCTCCGCGCGGAACGGTCTACGACCGTCACGGCATCGTCATCGCCCGCAGCCGCCCGTCGTTTGCGGTTGCACTCATTCCCTCCGAAGTAAAGAATGCCGATCGGGAGCTCAGCGAACTGGCTGGAGTCCTCGGCGTCAACCAAGACTCGCTCTGGGATCGCCTGCTGCATCACCACGGCGTCACCTATCCGAGCTTCGATGCCGTCGTCGTGAACGAACCCTACGGCCCGGTCATGCTAGCGGTCGATTTGCCCGTGGCCGCGGTCGCGCGGCTTTCGGAAGTCCTGACCGACCTGCCCGGCGTCGATCTCGAGGTTGCGCCGGTTCGCAACTCCCCCGACGGAAAGATCGGCTCGCATCTCATCGGCTACGTCGGTGCGATCACGCAAGACGAGTACCAACATCTCAAACACGAAGGTTACTCACCCAACGACGTGATCGGTAAAGACGGATTGGAGTTCACGTACGATAAGTATTTGCGCGGTACGCCGGGCGGACAGCGCGTCGTTGTCGATGCGACCGGCGCGGTCGTTTCGGATATCAAGCTCGCCTCGAAAGCGGCGGTGCCGGGGGATACGCTCCGGACGAACCTCGACTGGCGGCTGCAACGAATCGCCGAAGTTGCGCTTGCCGACGGCATCCAACGAGTCGGACACGGGCGCCTCTCCGGCGCGGTCGTTGCCGAAGATCCCTGGACCGGCGGTATCCTTGCACTTGCGAGCTATCCGAACTACGACCCGAACGATTTTGCCGCCGAACGATGGAAACGCGTCGCCTCCGATCTCACGAACCCGGCGCAGCCGCTCTTCGATCGCGCGATCGCCGCCGCAACGCCGACCGGCTCGACATTCAAGATGGTGACCGGATCGGCGGCGCTCACCGAAGGCGTCGTGAAGATCGATCAAGTCGTCGACGACACCGGCGGTTGGGATTGCGGCGGCTACTACGCGCGCGACATCGCGGCCGGCGGTCTCGGTAACACGACCTTCGTGCCGGCGCTGGCGGCGTCGAGCGACGGGTACTTCTTTCGTCTCTCCTGGTGGCTTGGCAACACGCGCTTGCGCAAATATGCGCTAGCGTTCGGCTTGGATTCGAAGACCGGCATCGATCTGCCGGGCGAGAACGAAGGTAACTGGCCGACGAATGCCTGGGAGCTGCGTGCCTTCGGCGTCCCGATGCAGCCGGCTGAAGCCTGTTTTTTGGGCATCGGCCAGGGTGCGATGCAAGCCACGCCGTTGCAAATGGTAAACGTCGCATCGGCGGTCATCAACGGCGGCACGCTTTACACGCCGCAAATCGTTCGCGAAATTCTTAACCCAGAGGGCATGCCGATCGAGAAAATGACCCCGCGCGTTATTCGGCACGTACCCGTTACCGCGGCGGCGTTGGCTGCGGTCCGCGCCGGCATGGCGAAGGTTACCGATCCTGGCGGCACCGCCTACGGGTTGGCAATCGACGGGCTGCCGTTTTCCGGTAAGACCGGCACGGTGGAGACCGATGCCGGCAACGGCCCGAACACGACGTGGTTCATCGCTTGGGCTCCAACCGCGCATCCGCGTTTCGCCCTCGCGGTCTTCGTCGATCGCAGCGGCGGATACGGTGCAACGGTCGCTGCACCGATCGCTCGGCAAATTCTCGTCAAATACTTCAACAAGAAGCCTTGAACCGGTCACTCCAGGGTCTAACTCGCGATCGGGCGAAGCCCGTCTTGCGCGATTAGAGAGAGAGGATGGTTTAGAATGCTCGCAGTTCACGAAGATCGTATCGCCGCCGCAGTTGCACGCTTAGGCTCGGAGAATGCGTTTGAAATTCTCGCGCGAGCGCGCGAGCTCGAGGCGCGCGGACGGCGCGTCGTGCACATGGAGATCGGCGAGCCGGACTTCGATACGCCCGAGAACATCAAGAAAGCGGCGGTCGATGCGCTCTACGACAATCACACGCACTATACGCCATCGGGTGGTCTGGCATCGTTGCGCGCGACGATCGCGGAGCATGCAAGCCGCTTCCGCCGGGTGACGCCGGAGTGGAAGCCGGAGAACGTGGTCGTCAGCCCCGGTGCTAAACCCGTAATCTGGAATACGCTAAGCGCGCTGCTCGGCCCGGGTGACGAGTTCGTCTACTTCGATCCCGCCTATCCGGCGTACGCTTCGTGCGCGAGTTATTTGGGCGCCTCGATTCAGGCGATACCGCTGCTCGAGTCGCGCAACTGGCGAATGGATCTCGAGGAACTGAGCCGCCGCGTCTCGGCGAAGACCAAAGTCGTCGTGATCAACTCACCGCACAATCCGACCGGCGGCGTATTGACAAAAGGCGATCTCGAGTATATCGCCGACCTCGCCCAGCGTTTCGATTTTCTCGTGCTCGCCGACGAGATTTACAGCCGAAACTTCTATCTCGACTCCGAATACGTTTCGATCGCGTCATTGCCCGGAATGCGCGAGCGTACGATCGTGGTCGACGGTTTTTCGAAAGCCTATGCGATGACGGGCTGGAGGCTCGGTTACGCGCTGATGCCCGAAGAGCTGGCGCGCACCGTCACGCTCTTCAACAACAACACGTTCAGCTGCGTGGCAACATTCGTGCAAATGGCCGGCGTGGCGGCGCTGACCGGACCCGATGATGCCGTTGCGCGCATGAACGAAATCTTTCGCACGCGCCGTGACCGCCTCATCGAAGGTCTCAACGCAATTCAAGGCATCTCGTGCCTGCTCCCCGAGGGCGCGTTCTACGCCTTTCCCAACGTCTCGTCGATCACCAGCGACGACCGCGCGTTGGCGAAGTTCATGCTCGAAGAAGGCGGCGTCGCGTGCGGCGGCGGCTCGTCGTTCGGCGCTGCGGGCAAAGGCTATCTGCGTTTCTCCTACGCTGCCTCGCTCGACGACATCGACTGGGCACTTCAATCGATCAAGAAGACGCTGCCGAAGTTCAAAGGCTAGCGAACGTATCGTAGCCGAGCGCAGTCGAAGGGCGCACAGCTCCTCGCCCTTCGACTACGCTTCGCTCCGCTCAGGGTGACAAAAAGGAAGGCGCGAGGCAGCGCTTTCGACACCGTCTCACGCTGTCACAACAACTTCATCGCGCGTTTGACGTCGGTCAGGACGCCGGCGGCGATTTCGCGTGCGCGCGTGGTGCCGTCGGCGATAATCCGCGCGACAAGCGCCGGATCTTCGCGATAGACGGCGTAGCGCTCGCGAACCGGCCGAAGGTAGGCGTTCAACGCTTCGGCAAAATCGTTCTTATCTTGCACGCACCCTAAGGCACCGGAGCGGCAGGCCGCGGCGATGCCGTCGACTTTAAGCGGGTTGACGAAGCGCCACAAGGCGAAAAGCGGGCAGATCTCCGGTCGCCCCGGGTCGCCGCGACGAATTTTTTGCGGATCCGTCAGCATGGCGCGTACTTTTTCCGTCGTCGTCGCCTCGTCGTCGCCGATATAAATCGCGTTGTCGTACGACTTGCTCATCTTTCGACCGTCGGTGCCGGGGACTTCCGGAAACTCCGAGAGCGTTGGTTGCGGCTCGACCAAAATCGTTTCGCCGTCGCCGTAGAGGTAGTTGAAGCGCCGAACGATCTCTCGGCCGAGCTCGAGATGCGCAACCTGGTCACGTCCGACGGGAACGTATTCACCGCGAAAAATGGCGATGTCGCAGAGCTGCAGGAGCGGATAGCCGAGGAAACCATAGGTGGCGATCTTCTGCCCAAGCGCTTCGATCTGGCCTTTATACGTCGGGACGCGTTCGAGCCAAGAGAGCGGGACGATCATCGCCAGCAGCGTTTGCAGCTCGCCGATCTCGGGCACGCCCGATTGCAAGAAGATCGTCGACCGCTCGGGATCGACGCCGGCGGCGAGCCACGCGGCAACCATCTCGTCGCGCGCGCCGCGGATCTTTGCCGGATCGTCAAAGTCGGTGGTGTATGCGTGCAGATCGGCGATCTCGAAGAACGCATCGGCGGTCTCGCTATATTTTGCCCACTGGGTAAGCACGCCGACGAGATGGCCGAGATGGACCGCGCCGCTCGGTCGCATTCCGGCCATCACGCGCGGCCGCGGGTTGACGGTAAGATTCATCCGCGCGTGATTGTTACAGCCGAGGAATCAATGCCTTGCGAGCTGCGCGCGAACGTAGGCTCGCGCGGCTCGGACCGCGTGGCGAATCGGCGTGCCGCGGGCGAGTTCGCAGGCCAGCGACATCGCGAGCGTGCAGCCCGTTCCGTGCATTTCGCCGGCAATCCGCGGTTCGCTGAAAATCTCGACCCCGTCAGCCGTCGCGAGCGCATCGGCGGGCTCACCCTCTAAATGTCCGCCCTTGAGCAAGACCGCGGCCGCGCCGCGCGCTTGCAGCGCGGTCGCGGCATCGCCGATCGAGTCGCGTTCGATGCCGCCGATGCCGAGCAGAAAGGCGGCCTCGTCCAGGTTGGGCGTGAGGAGAACGTTGGGAAGGCCGGCGAGCTCGTCGCGCACTCCGTAGCGAGCAGCGGAGTCCGAGAGCTCCCCACCGCGACTCACGGAAAAAACCGGATCGACGACCACCGGCAGCCACGAGCGCTCCGCGAGCGCCTCGGCGACGGCACGTACTGCTGGCAGGGTCGGGAGCGCGCCAATCCGCACGGCGCCGGCCGAATCCCAGGGAAGTGCTGCAAGCTGCGCGGCCAGCACGTCGGCCGGTACGGCATGGAGCGCGACCAGGCCGCGGCCATCC
>JBARKF010000058.1:0-1586 GCA_049800655.1 Candidatus Cybelea sp. | reverse complement strand
TGGCATCTCGATGAGATGGCCGTGACGATCGCGGGCCGGCAGTTCTGGCTCTGGCGCGCGGTTGACGACGAAGGCGAGGTTCTCGACCTGCTCGTGCAACGGAGGCGCGATAAAGCTGCAGCGGTGATACTGATGCGCAAGCTGCTCAAGAAACAAGGCTTCGCGCCCGATGTGCTCGTGACCGACAAGCTGCGCTCTTACGGCGCGGCAAGGTCCGAAATCGGATTGTCGGCTCGGCACGAGCAGGGGTTGCGCAAGAACAATCGGGCCGAGAATTCGCATCAACCGACACGACGGCGCGAGCGTAAGATGCAGCGGTTCAAATCGCCCGGATCAGCCCAACGGTTCCTTTCCGTTCACGCCGCCGTCCACAACACGTTCAACGTCCAGCGTCATCTCACTTCCCGCCGCACGCTTCGCGTCCTAAGAGACGAAGCGTTCCGGACGTGGCGAGCCGCCACCGCGGCCTGAGGTCAGCGCGCCTTCCAAACCTCGCGCCGCGCCGATCCAAGTTGGTGTGACAACGCCCGCGGCACGAGTTGGAATGAAAGTAACTTGCCGTTGCTTTCTCCAACGCGAAGCCGGGTGGACGCCATGAACTGGCACTTGCCGCGAAGCACCTTCCAGTCGTGATTCGCCAAGTCGCGTTGCCGCATCTGGCTGAGTTCGTAATCCGACATCTTCCTATTGAGACCGAGCAGCAGGTGGTCGTTGTCGATTCACGGATCGTACGCGCTTCGCGATTGACGAAGAGCGTCTCGCCAGCGCGCGCAGCTCGATCAGGTGATGACAGTCCCGCCCATCGCGCGTCAGCCGCGTCGTCGTCGATCACCGTTACGGCTGCGAAGCCGGCCGTGCGCAGCGCCGAAGAAGAAGAAGGAGCTGGTCGGCGATTTCAAGAGCGCTGGCCGCGACTGGCGCAAGCAAGGCGATCCGGAGGAAGTGCGCGTGCACGATTTCCTGATCAAGGAAATCGGCCGCGTCGTGCCTTATGGAATCTTATGATCTGGCCGCCAACGCCGGCTTGGTAACTTCCTAGGCGCTCCGGATTGAACGGGTGGACCTCGTCACCCACGACATCGGCAATATGGTCGGATACGCGTTCGCCGCCCAGTACCAGGACCGGGTAACCCGGTTTGCCTTGATGGACGCACCGCTGCCGGGGATCGGCTGGCGGCGCTCGAAGAGCACATCAAGGCACCGCGCAGCCCGGTTGTCAGTCAGCGCATTTATGCAGAATCGGTGCTAGCGTGGGCTTTGGCGTTGACTATGGGACGGCGGGAGGTTCTTGAATGAGCAAGGCGTCAGGACCGAGGATCGCGATCCGCTACTGCACGCAATGCAACTGGCTGTTGCGCGCAGCGTGGATGGCGCAAGAACTCCTTTCGACGTTCGGGACCGACCTGGGGGAAGTGTCACTGCAACCCGGCACAGGCGGCGTCTTTGTGATCACCTACAATGGCGAGGTCATTTGGGAGCGCAAAACGGATGGCGGCTTTCCGGACGTGAAGCAATTGAAGCAGCGTGTCCGCGATCACCTGGACCCTGACCGTGACCTCGGCCATCTTGACCGGCTCCCTATTGAC
>JBARKF010000057.1:0-5291 GCA_049800655.1 Candidatus Cybelea sp. | reverse complement strand
CGTCTTGATCGATGTCGAACCCAAAGATTTGGCCGCCGTAAGCAGAGGAGAGCACTTTCCCCGGGCCTGTCTTCGAACGTTCATGTAGGTTTATTCGCTGTCGTGACGTTGCGGCAATCGGAACCGTCGAGCTTGAGAAGTTGGCAGTGCTTGGCGCGCCACAGCTCGACAGGACCGTAGCGAGGAGCGACAAGGTCAGGACGAGCAAGAGTCGCATGTCGTTCTCCTTAATAGCCGGACCACTGGCGGCAGACGCTTCCGGTACGCTCGCCGCCGCGTCTTGGATCACAACGGGCTTGGGGCTCGGAATCTCCGGACGGCCTACGGGCCGACCGGATCCCGTTGTGCGCCCGGCATGGGCGTTGACTTTGAGATGAGAGTCCTCTGTGGGGCCTGGTCGTGGCAGCCACTAGCCAAAGGCAACGGTGTCCATCGTGAGGCGGAATCGGAAGGAAGCCGGCGGCAAATCCTCGCGCCGAGGACTACGAACCGCATGAGGCGGGCGCAGTCGGACGAGCTTGCAACACAAAGCGAAGTCCGATACGACCAAAGACTGTGAGCGTAAATGCGGCGGCGCTGCGACGAGTTGAGAGCAACAAGGGCGACCAATACGCCGCCGGGCGCGCTCCCGGACCGCGCGTGAGGGGTACCTGCAAAGACCCTCGAAATCGCAACAAATGCTGCTTCAGATCGATACGTCGGAGCGCGCTGCGAAGATGTGGCTGCTAATGATTCTGCGCGGAGTCCTCGCCGTGATACTCGGGCTTGTGCTGCTAATTTGGCCGCACGCATCGCTTCGCGTGGTGCTCGTCCTGTTCGTCGCTTACGCGGCGGTCGACGGGATTTTCTCAGCCGTCGGCGCGATCCGCAGCGCGGCCGCGAAACTACCGTGGATACGACGGGCGCTCGAAGCAACGGTAGCGATCGTCTCCGCAATCGTCGTTGGGGTTTGGCCTCACGTCGTGCTCACGGTTCTTGGTTACCTCATCGGAGTCGCGCTCTTGGTGCGCGGCGTCGTGCAAATCGTTGGCGTCACCTCGGTGGAGACAACGGAACGCATACGCCGGTGGCTAGTAGCCGCCGGGATCTTCGCGTTGATCACTGGGGTTATCTTCATCTTCAGTCCGCGCAATGGTTTGCGGTTGTTCGTCTGGACGCTCGCAGCTTACGGACTGGTCTACGGCGTCATCCTAATAGCGCTCGCGTTCCAGTTGAAAAACGCCGCCGCGAACGACGAGCAATGACTCGCTCCAGCGGCCCGCTGTGCGTGAAAGCTTCGCTCGCGGGGTGAGGCGCACCAGTTCGCCGTAGCAAGTCATCCCGGTGACGCTCTCCGGAACCGTCCAATGGTCGGGATTGGCCGTATCGAGTGGCGTCAAACATGCGCCAGAGCTCGAAGCGATCGACGCGATTGCGATGCGCGACCGGCTCGACGACCACGCCGCCCACGGCGAACTGAGCTGCGCTGCCGCCACGCTGCGACCGCTCGTCGTCATTTTCGAAACCGGGCTGGCGCTCGCGCGAAACCAGGAGGAGCGCCGCTTCTTAGAAAAGCGCGTTTGCCTCATGTATCTCGTTTTAAAATTGGCGCACCTTGCCGGCGTCGTCCTCTTCCTCGGCAACATTACGGTTGGCGTCTTCTGGAAGCGGTTCGCGGATAAGACTCGTAACGCGGCCATAATGGCCACGACGATCGACGGAATCATCGCAGCGGATCGCGTGTTCACGATCCCCGGGATCGTGATCTTGCTGATCGGCGGGATCGGTGCGGCCATCGTCGGCGACATTCCGATACTGAAGACGGGCTGGCTGTTGTGGGGTATCGTCGCCTTCATTCTGTCCGGCGTTGCATTCGGACCCCTCTCTCGGGCGCAGCGCCAACTCTCGGCGGCCGCGCACTCCGGAAACATGGAAGAGTACGCGCGGGCCTCGCGCGGCTGGAACCTTTGGGGGACCATCGCCCTGTTGTTCCCCGTCATCGCCTTCGTGCTCATGATTCTGAAGCCGGCGCTGCCCGCGTTCTAGCGCTCTCTATTTCGGCGTCATCCATAACCATCGCGAGGTAGTCGAGGGGTTTTTGTGCGCGCTCACTGATGCAACGCCTGCAGAAACAGCCGACCGTGTGGGTAGTCGAACGTCATGTTGAAGTGTCGTAAAAAGTCAAGGCCGACGAGAATGTTGCGGCCCGACATTACATCGGTTCTGCGCTCACAAGCATCGACTCCGGTGTAAACGATAGGGCCCAAAGTGAGCTTGGCTAGCGTGCCACACGCAATGGTTCCATAGCCTGCGGCCGCTCCTTCAGCCTTCGTTCCCATTGAAAGATGGTACTTGAAGATCAGATCGGGGCCAAAGATCACCGTGTCCGGATCCCCGCTGTCAAAATAGGCCTTTACAGCGATTGAACCGTCCAGCGTCATTGGAACCGATGGCGTGCCACTAGCGATGTCCACAAGCAGCGGCAGCCCTCTTTCTGCGGAAGGGTCAAAAGAAGCCGGATCGTCGATCGTCATCGTGCCCGCACCCGAATCGATCCGAACGACCGCACCCGCGAACAAACCATAACCAATGAGACCGTCGTAATTCTTGCCGTCAAGGCCACGATAATCCCTGGATGCGAAATCGTTGTTGAAGTCGACGGCTTCGACAATCATATTCGAAAGTGTATTGCCGCCTATTTCAATTGTGTCAACACGCCGCAATGCTATCGGCGTTGGTTCATACAGCGTAAGGGACTGACCGGGCACGTGCAAATCTCTCGCACCGATCCTTTCGGCGAAAGCCTTGTTAAGAATGATGCCTTCGCTGGCCCCTGTGTCAAGAATAAACGTTCCTTTCGTGCCATCGACGGTCGCGTGGACGATGATACGCGTGGGCGTTAGCTGGATCGGAAACGGCTTTGAGCTGGTGAACGCCCATGACGCGGTCGGCGTTGGGGGGTGAAGCTCTTCATCCGAGATGACGACGTTCGGCTCGATCTTCGTATAAGTGAACCTTCCGCCCGCGTCACCGATGCGAAACGAGCCGATCACTTTCTTACCCGGTATGGGTTCTGCATATGATAGGATGTGGTAAGTCGTCTCGTAATCCTCGCCTGGGTCGATGACAGCCTCCACGATCGCACCGGTTGCCGGATCGATTGAAAGGTCGACGGCGTCGGCGCGTGGCACCGGAACGTGCACGACGTCAGTCGATCTCCCGTCTTCCGTAGAACTGCGAAGAACGGTTGCCCCGACGCTCGGCAATCCCTCGTCAAACAGCGCTGCTGCCGAAAGCCGGTACTTGGCAAGGTCGCCATAAATCGGAGTTGTGAATCCGTTCATGTCCGACCGCCAGAAGACGTTGCCCGTAAATCCGGTTTCGTCGGTTGTATTCGCGCGTTTCGGATACGTATAGGTGTTACGGTACAACAACCCAACGTGTCGTTCCACCGACCGTTCTGCTACTTTCCCTTTATCGTTTACATACTCGCGCTCGAGGCGTAACGTCTTGAAGGTACCGTCCTCCAAGTGCCAACCCACGAACGCGCGGTGCTTCGCGAGTAAGGCCTGCGCCTCATCGTCAGCCCGAACCGGTGCCGCCCAGGCGACGACGACCGATATTATGATCGCCGCTGCGAAAATAAGCGCGCGTATGCTCCACACGTTCAATAGCTCCTCGAGAAAAGATCAGCAAAACTATCCCGTCGTGCGAAAGCTGAGCGACCGTCCAGATTACCAATACTGCGACGACAGGCAAGACAAGCGCACAGAATACCCAGGCGCAAAACTCGGCACGACGTGGGGCAGCTTACTGATTTATTTGCAACCTCCTTCGCAAGAAAAGCCATGCATGAGAACAGTCGCGTCTTTTGCACTCGCATTTTGTTAGAGGGCGTTCCTGTTCACGGGGGCGCCTCGCATTCCGCGTCGCCGCGGAGCATCTCATCGAGTCGCGCTAAGAAAGAGACTCGGTCGCCTTCGCGGTTAAAGCAACCTGCGATCGGTCGAGTGGCGCCGCTGGCGAACCAAAATATGCGCCGCAAGAACCACTCATTTGCGAGCTGGCTGCACGGTCGGCCTTGGATGCGCCGGTGAGCAGCTGCCCGGCAGCTGCCGCAAATACAACAAGTGCCAAGGGCACGGCGTCGCGGGAGTTAGGCAGCTTTGAAACGACGACGAGAGACCGACGCCGGCTCAAAAACGCGTCTGAATGCCGAAGAGTGGCGCCTCTTCCGGCCCTGAATCATCCAAATAGAGCTTGCCGGCGTTATGGGTATGCGGGGCGGATTTTGCTTCGCATTGCAATGCTCCAAGGAGAATCTATGAAAACTACCGCAGCAAGCCTACTTATTGCCATGAGCATGTTCTTCGTGAGCATGCAGCCGGGCCAGGCGCAGACGAGCATGTCCACGTCGTCGCCAATGATGACGATGCCGAAATGCGCGTCCGGTGATTCAGTCGTGGGTGTCAATATGATGACGAAAATGTACATGACTCAGTCGGAAATGAAAAGCAAAATGTCCGGAATGAGCGCGAGCGAACGGGAAGCGATGATGAAAAAACATAACGTGAAAATGATGTGCAAATCTCAGGCTGACGCGATGGGTGCAAAGATGATGAAGCCTCCGATGTAGGTTACGAGGTCGCGATCCCGGAAGAATCTTTCGAACGAGCGGTCGCGTTTGCCAGTTGCCGGCCGGACGAGGTGGATGTAAAACAATGAGTGCCATGAGATCCGGCGATCAGCTTGCGCCGAGCGCAGGAGCGGGCCGCGTAATGCGGCCCGCAGGAGTTCAGCTGCGGACGAAGGCCAGCAGGTCCGCATTAATCACGTTGGCCTGAACGGTCATCATGCCGTGTGGGAAGCCGGGGTAAATCTTGAGCGTGCTATGCTTGAGCAACTTGGCTTGCAGCAATGAAGCGTCCTTGAACGGTACGATTTGGTCGTCGTCGCCCTGCATCACGAGAGTCGGCACCGTGATGGCTTTCAGGTCGTCCGTTTGGTCCGTCTCCGAGAAAGCCTTGATGCCTTCGTACTGAGCGATGGAGCCGCCGATCATACCCTGACGCCACCAATTCTGAATAATTCCTTGCGATATCTTCGCGCCGGGCCTGTTGAAGCCGTAAAACGGACCCGAGGCCACCTCAAGATAAAATTGCGCCCGATTCTCAGCCAGCCCCGCCCGAAAGCCGTCGAACACTTCGATCGGTGTGCCGCCGGGGTTCTTTTCGGTCTTGAGCATGAGCGGGGGAACGGAGCTGATAAGCACGGCCTTGACCACGCGTCCCTGAGGCTCGCCGTACTTCGCG
>JBARKF010000056.1:0-14036 GCA_049800655.1 Candidatus Cybelea sp. | reverse complement strand
GTCTGGTGGCATGGGCGGCGGCAACCGCGGAGGCGCCGGCGGCAATCGCGGTAATGTGAGCAATGGTAACCGCGGTAACGGCAACGTCGGCAATGGTAACCGCGGTAACGGCAACGTCGGCAACGGTAACCGCAACAACGGCAATCGCGGTAACGGCAATGTCGGCAACGGCAACCGCGGTAACGGAAACGTCGGCAACGGCAACAAGAACGGCAACAAGAACGGTAACAACAACGGCAACCGCAACGGCAACAAGAACGGTAACAACAACGGTAACCGCAACGGCAACAACAACGTCAACAACGGCAACCGCAACAACATCAACAACAGCGGCAACACGATCAACTCCAACCGTACCGTCGTAGCCAATCCGGCTTACGGTGGCGGCGGCGCGTGGGGCTGGAATGGCGGTTCGGCATGGTATCCGGCATCCGGCTACTATGGCGGCGGATTCTGGGGCGCGATGGCGATCGGCGTGACGTCGGCAGCCGTCTACGGCTCGATCGTCGGCGCCAACAACGTTACCTACAACTCGTATCAGGTTCAGCCGAACACCCCGGGAGCTACGTTCCTGACGAGTTATGGGCTCAGCCAAGTCGAGTGCGGCGGGTCGGGCCAGGTCGTCGTCTACGGTCCCAACAACAGCGTGGTTTGCGCTAATCCGAACGGTACCGTTTCGGCCGGCAGCTATAATCTGAACACCGAGACGCTTTCGCTCACGCCGATCTGACGGCGCCGGGCGCCAAGTAACTCGATTGCCGGCGGCGCGTTCGCCGCCGGCTCCGGTCGTGCTTCGCGGGCGATGCCGTCCGCCGGCAGGTCGGAGCAAGGCGAGCGGACGTCGAATACCGGCGTGCCGTGAGTAGGGGAAAGACCCGCGAGCAACGGGCTCGTGCCGCCGCAATCGAAAACGAACGCGGGCTACGCATGCTCGCGGACGCGATTCCGCAGATCGTCTGCACCGCGGGATCCGATGGCCGCATCGACTACTTCAATCGGCGATGGTTTGAGTTTACCGGCCTGAGCGAATCGCAAACCTTCGCTCGGGCCGGCTGGTTGCGTGCCATTCACCCGGACGATCGACCCACGCTCAAAGCGTGGCTTCGCGACGCGATCCAGACCGGCGCCGACTTTTCGATCGAGACGCGCGTGCGCTCGTCCACCGGGGAGTACCGTTGGTTCCTCGCCCGCACGGTGGCGGTGCGTGCCGACGACGGCTCCGTCCGTTTCTTTTCGACCGCAACCGACATCGACGAGCAGAAGCAAACTGAAGAACGCGAAGCGTTCCTGCTCCACGCCAGCGATATCCTCGGTTCGACACTCGACGTGGAGACGATTCTGCGAAAGATCACGGAGCTCTGCGTTCCGGCCTTCGCCGATTGGTGTCAAGTGCAAACGCTATCCGCGGAGAAGGAGCTTGTGGTTGAGGCAGTCCGTCACCGCGATCCCGTTCTCAACGAGCTTCTCGAACGGCTCGTGGGGCGCACCGTCATCGCCAACCGCGATGCGGAGCTGGGGTCGCCGCTGGTCGTGCGACGATCGCAGAGCCGCGTGCTCAACCACGAGGCAACGATGCGCGCCCTTCGGCAGAACGTAGCGGACCCCAACGATCGAGCGATCTATGAAGCCGCGGGCGCGGGTAAGGCCTTGATCGTGCCTTTGGTCGTGCACGGCCACGCGCAAGGGACGCTGCATTTGGTCGACATGGATCCGTTTTCGCGTCGTCCCGAAATGGCGCGTCACATCGCGGAGGAGCTGGCGCGCCGTGCGGCGTTGGCCATCGATAACTCTCGTTTGTACGAACGCGAACACCGCGTGGCCTCCGCGTTGCAGCGCGCAATGCTTCCGGCTCGCTTACCGTCGCATCAGCGAATCGACTTGAGCGCGGCCTACCGTCCGGCCGAACGCGAGTCGCGCGTTGGCGGCGACTGGTACGACGCATTCGTCATTTCTAACGGCCGGATCGCGGTGTCGATCGGCGACGTCGGCGGCCATGGGCTCGAGGCCGCCGTCGCGATGAACGAGGCGCGACAGGCGCTTCGCCTCAGCGCGCTCGAGGGGCTGCCGCCGGCGCAGACAATTGCGCGCGCGAATGCGTCGCTGATGCTAAACGAAGAGCACCCGATCATCACCGCCGTCTTCGGAGTGATCGACGTCCGGGCCGCGACCTTCGACTACTCGTGTGCGGGTCACCCGCCGCCCGCCCTCGCGCCGCTCGCTGGACGGGCGCGGTATCTCTCGGGCGGCGGCATTCCGATGGGAGTCGACGTTTCCGCAGCCTACCCGACGCTCGAGAGTTCGCTCGAGCCGTACTCGACGCTCTTGCTTTATACCGACGGCTTAATCGAGTTTAGCCGAAACATCGAGCGCGAGAGCACGCGGCTGCTCGAGGCGCTGACCGCGCGAGTAACCGACATGAGCCCCGACGGCGCCGGGACGCTGCTGCGCTACATGCTCGACGCACGACCGTTTGACGATATCGCGGTGCTCGCCGTTACGTTGTTGCCCGCTCGACCTGACGACATCGAGTTGCGATTACCAGCTGCGCCCTCTTCCGCCGGTATCGCGCGACGCCTCGCCTCCCGATACGCGCGAGTTGCCGAGCTCACGCCCGAACGGACCTTCGACTTGACGATCGCCGTCGGCGAAGCCGCTGCCAACGCGGTGGAACATGCATACTACGGCGCGACCGGGGAGTTCGTGCTCCGTCTATCGGTGCGCGACGGTAAGGTGCACGGCGAGGTGCAAGATCTCGGATGCTGGCGCTATCGAGACCCTGCCGCGGAACGCGGCCGCGGGTTAGCGATCCTGCGCGCGACCACCTGCCAACTCGAGCTCAACCGGTCACCAAAAGGTACGACGGTTGCCTTTGCGGTGTAACTTCCGCGCGCTCGGCGAACGCGCAGAGCAGATTCGCCAGCGCCATCTGCTCGGGCGTACGGCACGCAATATCGAGTAGGCGCGGGCTGCAAACCAGCACGCTTATTGCGCGTGCTCGCGAAATCGCGACGTTGAAGCGATTGCGGTCGAAGAGAAACTCCACGTTACGCGGGGTATCCTCGCCGCTCGACGTCGCCATCGAATAGAAAACGATGGCCGCCTCCTGACCCTGGAACTTGTCGACGGTGCCGACCTCTACGGCGATTCCCGCCTCGCGGAGCTGGTTGAGGATCAGACGGCGCTGCGCGTTATATGGCGTGACGACGATGATGTCGCGATCGCCGACCGGACGCGGCGGAGCGGCGCCGTCGAACGGGATCGAATCGACGACCATTCCGTCGGCGCGCAGCCGCTGGATTTGGCGAACGATTTCAACGGCTTCCTCGACCGAGCTCGAACCATTCCCAACGTGATCGACCGGAGTAAAATAAAGGCCCGCGAGGCTTTGATCCGGCAGCATGACGCGATGCGCAGCTGCAGCGGCCGCGGGGCGCAGGCGATTTCCGTACATTGCATCCGAAACGAAGCCGCAGATCGTGGGCTGCATGCGGTATGAGACGTCGAGAAAAATCCCGCGCCGCTCGTCGACCGTCTGCGCATCGCCGAGCAGATGTGCGAGGACCGAATCGCCGGCATGCAGCGGCTGCCGTCCTTGGCTGACTTGCGCAAGCTGCGATGGGTCCCCAAGTAGGACGACGTTTTTGGCGCAGAGGGACATCGCAAGCGCGTCGGCGAGCGCAACTTGACCCGCCTCGTCGATGAAAAGGTAATCGAACTTCCCCGCGAGCTCGTCGCGCGCGTAGAGCCACCCGGTTCCGCCGGCGAGCTGATAATCCTCACCGGCAAATGCTTGGTTCGAGTCGACCGATTCGATAAACGGCGCGTCGAGCCGCGAGACATATTCGGATTCGGAAGCCGAATGCTTGTAACGGCCGCGAAAGCGGCCACCGCATTGCGAAACACAGGCTTCCACCTTGTGCAACAGGTTGTGAATTGCTTTGTGGTTCGAGCTCGTCACGGCCACGCGCTTGCCCATGGCGAGCAAATCGCAGATGACCCGCGAGCCGATCGTGCTCTTCCCGCTGCCGGGCGGCCCTTGGATAAAGAGATAACTCTTGTCGAGCGCTGAGGCGACCGCCGAGACCGCTCCGGCGGTGATGGGCTCCGGCTGCAAGACGCGCTTACCGTCGACGCGCGGGTCGGCGTTGGTTAGCAAGTCGTAGGTCGCCGGATACTCGTGATGGAGATCGCCGCTTAGGAAGGATGTTGCGATGCGCGCCATCGCCTGACGCTGCACCGTCGTCGAAGGCGGACCCTTGGGAATCAGCTCCTCGATCGCCCGCGCCGCGTCGCGCGCCGCCGTCGTCTTGAGTTCGAGAAGATTTCGATCTTCATCGACACCCGAAATTTTTCCGGCATGCGATCGCGTGCGAGGGTTCACCGCATCGTCGCCGGCGCTCATCTTGTGAAGCTGATCGGGAAACTGGTAGGTGTAGACGGTGCTTCGGTCGGCACTTCGCGCCGGAATGTCGTCGCGAAGTTTGAGACGGCCGATTGCGTCTCGGTCGAACTCGAAGAGCTCGTCCACGTTTTCGCAGCGATCGAAGTACGCCCACCACGCCGGCTTCTCTTCGCGACGGTGATAGGCCATGAGGTTGCCGAGCAAGTATTTCGCTCGCGCGCCGGGCGGCATCAGGCGGTACTCCTCGTCGCTCTGCGGCGGTAGGACGCCGGCCAGCAGCAGCTGCTCTAGGTCGCTGCGGCGTTCCTCTTCGCACCGATCTTGGCGACGCTTGACGCATTTCGCGCAAGATGGCTCAAACTCGGCATGACATGGCGCATCGGGCGATTTGACTACGCGCAGCGGCAAATCGACACCGAACGTCGCGATCGCTTCTTCGCGCCGGGCAAGGAGCCACTCGCGCAGCAAATAGGTCGAGCGGCAGTCGTCGCGATTGTAGCGCGCGATGTCGTCGAGAATCTTCTGGTCACGTTCAAGCAGCCAGCGCTCGAAAACGATGATCGACTCGGCGCCCTTCTTGACCTCGGTTTCGCGCGCCAGCTGATAGAAGCGTTCCAGATTCTTCAGACCGTAGCGCTCTTCGGAAATCGCGAGCGATTGACGGACGACCGCGAAGAGATCGACCAAGACCTCGCCGCGGAGAAGTTCGTCGATTTCATCCTCGCGCGTACAGTGCAGCTGCGCCAGACGTCGCAGCGCCGACTTCTCGTAACCGGCGTAATGGTAGACGTGCATCCGCGGATGACGGCGACGGCGATCGGAAATAAAATCGACGAAGGCTTCGAAGGCAAGCTTCTCGGCCCGGCGGTCGGTTCCCCAGAAAGCGCGAAACTGCGCCTCCTCGTTGGGCATCCAGCAGCCGAAGAGATACTCGAGGCCGCGCCCGGGTTCGAAGAGCGGATCGCCTTCCATATCGAAAAAGACGTCACCCGGTGCGGATTCCGGCAGCAAAGTGAAGCCGAGCGGGGGTTCGTGGCGCAGCAGCTCGTAACTCGGCTCCAACGTGCTGCGCGACCGCACTTGCAGTAACGCTTGGCGTCGCAACTTTGCAAAGGTCTCCTCGCTCATTCCCATCGGACGTCCATCGTCCGCTTTGGCGGCGAGCTCGCTGACGCGTTCGATGCCGGCGGCTTCGAGCTTAACGATTTGATCGCGCCGCATCCCCGCGACCAGACTCAAGTGATCGTCGTTGCGCCGCTGGCCTTCGCAGGCATCGTTCCACGGACAAACGGCGCAGTGCTTGCGTTCGAACGGATATTCCAGCGGTCGCCCGATCTGACGAAGTTCGGCGCGCTCGGCGAAATTGAGAAAAGCAGACTTCAGATGACGGTAGTACGCTAGGTAATCGTGCAGTCGAAACCGTTGCTCTTCGCCGTTACCGAAGACGATGCGGCCAAATTCAGGCATCCACCCTTGCAAGCGCTCGAGATGCTCGCTGTAGTTGCACAGCTGGATCACGTAGTAGGGTCTTGCGCTGAGGCCGAGCTTGGTATCGATGACCTCGTAGCTATAGCCGCCGAGATTTGACGGCGCGTCGACCCGGCGCAGGAAGTCGGCGTGTCCGATAAATTGGCCGTCGAACAAGGTGGCTTGATAGATGATCGGCGCCCCGGCCTGCATCGCCTCGAGCGTACGCCGCTCCGCCTCGCGATACGCCTCGATTCCTCGTTCCGGCCGCTCGAACTCGGCGACTTCGCCGCGGTAGAGCCGCCGGAGCCAGTCGAGATGCGTGCGCTCGTGCTCGTCGCCCTTGCGTCGGAGCAACTCCGCGTGGGGATCCTCGCCGTCGGGGCGCGCGACCATTCCGCGCGCGACCAGGACCTCGAGCTCGGTTAGCCGCTTACACTCGAGGTAGTCGGTGAGATCGCTCGCGGCATAGATGAATCGCCCGTCGATTTGCTGCACGATCTACGCGTGATGCCCAAGCATGACCCTAGTCTGCCGCTCCCGAGTGCCATATGCCTGGCAGAGTGCGAGGCGCGTTAGATCGCTTCGATCTTGGCCATCATCCCCTGGTCTTCGTGATCGAGGATGTGGCAGTGAAAGACGAACTCGCCACGGATGATCGGATCGCGAAAGTCCATCAGCATCACCACCGAACCGGGGACGCTGTGCTTCTCGCCCGGACCCGTGACCGAGCGATGTGGAATGATGAAACTGTCCGCCCAATGCGGATGCGCCACCTTCACGCCGTTGACGCTCTCCACCAAAAAGTGAATCTGGTGAATGTGAAAGTCGTGGATCTCTTGCGTAACGTTGACGACGTGCCACTCCTCGACCGTCCCGGTATGCACCACGAACATCGGTGGCGCGCGCATCGAAAAACTCTTGCCGTTGATGAAGAAGTGCGGCCGATTGTCCTCGCTGAAGACGACGAGCCGTTTGGCCGACGGAGCGGGCAGCGCGGTATCGTAGGCGTTGGGCGGCAGCGGGGCGCCGGCGGTGAGCGGCCGCGTTGAAAAGTCTCCGCCGTCTTGGCGATGCTTGGGCGCAACGATATGGGCGAGGTAGATGTAGGGGTCGGGATCGCCGTTGGGCCCGGTATCGTAGCACATCGTGCGGAACTTGGTGCGGCCGCTCGCGGGACCGGTGACGACGAACTCGGCGCGCCCGGCCGGCGGAATGATGACGTACGGCTCGGTGAGGGTCGGTGGCGTGCCGGGATACGTATCGAGCGCGAAGCCGTCGATGGCGACGACCTCGAGCTTCTCGCCCTCGACGTTAAGCCGCAATGTCTTATGGCCGGTTGCGTTAACGATGCGGAAGAACTGCTTCTCCCCAGGCGCCATCGTGATATCCGGCTGATGCACGCCGTTGAGGCTGACGGTAAAGCCATCTTTCGTGGTGCACGGCGTGGTGTTGCTTCCTTGTGGATGCATGCCCATCGACATCGCGTCGTCGCCGCCTTCGCCGGTCGCGCGCACGACGATGAGTCGCTGCCGCATCTTGGCCAAGCCGGGAAGATGTTTCTCTAAACCCTCGACGACGATCGCACCGGACATGCCGCTATCGCCGACTTGGAAGTTCACCTCGCCGTGGACGTGGGGATGATACCAGTAGAGTCCGGGCTCTTGATTCTTGGGAATCGGCACGACGTAGCGAAGCGTTCGACCGGGTTTCGCGATCATTTCCAGCACGTCGTCACTGGGCTTCATCGGCGAAACGCCCAAGCCGTGAAAGTGCAGGTTGACGTCGTCGCGCATGACGCTGTCGGGCGGCGGCTCTGTCGGAAGCTGGTTTTTCAAATTGATTTCGATCGTCTCGCCGGGTTTGACGTCAATAGTAGGCGCAACTTCGGCCATTCCGTCGTATACGAACTCCGGCTGGCCGGTCGCGTTATTTTCGTTGACGATCAACGTGACTTGGGCGATCCCGTGAGTCGCCTTCACGACGGGCGGCTCGGGCAGCTCGCGACTGGCGCTCGTTTGGAACCGAAGCGACGGGTTCGTCACCGAGGGGAGCGCGGCTGAAGGTCCACTTGCCCGGCCACCGCATCCGGCAAGCCAAGCGAGCGCGATAGCAAGGGCGAGAAGACGTCGCACCGCTGACGTTAGCGTCTAGAGTCCGATTTGGTTCAAATTCGCGACGAAGCGCTGTACCCTTGGATCATCCCACCAGTTTGCGATGATCGCTTCGACCTCGGGCAGCGCGCGCAAACGGCCGACGTGGCTCTCGATCGCGCCGCGATCGGGCTGCGCCGAATGAATTTCGCCGTGAAGCTGATCGATCGTCGCATGCTCGCCATGCTCCGGCGGGAGCGCCTTGTGCAGATCCTCACTTGGAAGCTCCGGCCGCAGGAGCGGGAGCAACGTCTGCGCCTCCGTTATCAGCTCTTCCCCGGCCACCATTCCGGTTGCGTCCGCATCGTTGATTGCATCGCGCCGCGCTTGATCGTCCATTCGAGCAGAGAGCTTCTTGGAAAAGGAGAGGTCGCCTCCGTCGGTTGCAATCGGCTTGACTTTGTGTTACAAAGTACAGCAGTGGAGATACAGCGCGCGCTTTCGGATCTCGAGGAAGTCCGTGAGCGGTTACTTCGAGTCCAACGATTCGAGGGGTATTCCGCTCCGGCCGCCGTTGCGAGCGGTCTGGTTGCGATTCTCGCAGGGTTCGTCCAACTGCAGATGGTCCCGTTTCCCACCACACCCGCGGCGCTGGGTCGCTACGTGCTCATTTGGATAACCTGCTTGGCGGTCGCGCTCGCGCTCAACTACGGCGCCGTCGCGATCTGGGTTTTGGGAAACCGTGGCCCAGGTGCCCGGAGTCGGTTTCGATCCGCGGCACGCTCCATCGCGCCGGCGGTGTTGCTCGGCGGCCTGCTTACCATTGCCTTGATCGATCGTTCCGACTACGCGTTGCTTCCCGGCACGTGGTTTGCGCTCTACTCCATCGGCTTGTTCGCATCGCGCGATGCAATACCGCCGGCCACCCTGCCGATAACAATTGGCTTCGGCATCCTTGCCGCGCTCTTTCTGGTCTCTCCACTGCGCAACGTCGCGCTCGCGTGGTGGGTGATGCCGCTCGGATTCGGCCTCGGACAAATCGCAATCGGATCCCTCATTTGGCGGGAGCGGTCGCGATGAGCACCGCGCGCCAAGCGCCGTTTTCTTATCCGGGATTGGAGCGAATTTTTCACGAGCGCGGGCGCCTCGCCATTTGCACGTGTCTGATCGCGCATCCCGATGGCCTCAGCTTTACCGAGCTCCAAGCGGCATGCGATCTTTCCGACGGCAATTTGAACCGGCACGTGCACGCGCTGGCTGAGCTCGGCATCGTCATCACCGAGAAGCTGCGCGGCTCGGGACGACCGCAGACGGTCTATCGCATCACCAAACGCGGCCGGCAGCGATTTCTCGCCTACGTTGACGAACTCGAAGCCGTTGTTCGCGACGTGCACGAGCGTTCGCATAAGGGCGCCGCGGCGGCGAAATTGGCGACGACATGACGCCGCGCCACGTCGCCATCATCATGGACGGCAACCGCCGCTGGGCGGTGCAGCGAGGTCTGCCCGTCGCCTGCGGCTACCGCCGCGGCATCACGGCATTACGCCGGACGTTGCGAGCCGCGAAGGCCGCCGGCGTCCGCGTCGTGACCGCGTATGCGTTCTCCGAAGAGAACTGGGATCGTCCGGCCGGCGAAGTCGGGCTGCTGATGGATCTTTGTGCGCGCGCCGCAGGCGGCGAGTTGCGTCGCCTCGCACGAGAAGGCGTTCGCGTGCGGCTCTGCGGCCGAACCGAACGATTGCCGGCGGCCACCCGAACCGCGCTCGAAAGACTCGTCGCGGAGACCGCGCGTAACCAGGCACTCCTGCTCAATCTAGCCGTCGACTACGGCAGCCGCCGCGAGATTGGCGATGCGGTGCGTGCGCTCGTCGAGGAAGTGCGCGCCGGGACGCGCGACGCCGACTCGATCGACGAACGCGCGCTAGCGAGCCGGCTCTATACCGCCGGCCTCCCCGACCCCGACCTGATCGTGCGCACCGGGGGCGAGCTCCGTCTCTCCAACTTTCTCTTGTTTCAGTCGGCGTATGCCGAGTTCTGGGGCACATCGACCTACTGGCCCGATTTCGATGAGGCCCACTTCAAGTCGGCACTCGCCGACTTCGCGCTGCGGCAGCGCCGCTACGGCACGTAAGCTATCCTTTGTAGTGGTAGCGCATCACCTTTTCTAAGTTGGTGCCGCGGATAATGCCGTTGGCATGGTATGCCAATCCCCACGAGTCGATGGACGACATATCGGGAAAGATGCACGCCTCGAGCGTTTGATCGACCGCCTTTTTTTCGTACCATCCTCCGCCGGCACCGCTCGTTCCGCCGAACTGGTCGGAACCGCCAAGCAGCGAGCAGTAACACGACGCGGGATTGCCCTGACACGAGCCCGTCGGCGGCTTTAAGATGTATGCAAGCGCCGCCAAGGAAGGCTTTTTGGTGTAGAGCGTGAGCAGCAATATGTGGATGCGCGATCCATCCTTCTTGCTGGTGTACTGACAGAAACTCTGCTTGCCCGCCAAGAAGAGCAGCTGCGAGCCGTTGCTGCCGTAAACGGGACGCCGAATCTCGACCTCACCATGAGTCTTTTGACAATACGCGGCTGCGGCAGTCTCAGACGGTTCGAGGTCGGCCGGTAGTGCAGGTTGCGCGACGGCGGGTGACTGCGGCGCCAGCGAGGTTGCGCCGAGTTGCGACGATCCACCGAAGTTAGCGCATCCGCAAAGAAAGACGCAGCTCATCGCTGCGGTCGCTACGAACGAACGCATCATTATCATCTCCTGTATCAACGGGTCACAAGTTAACGGCCACGTGCATTGCTTGCCGACGATTCCGCCCCCTTGCAGGCGGTCGGCCGCTAACGCTGCTCGCGAGAGGGCCAAACATCCTCGCGGGAAAGCGTCGTTCGATGAGCGCGGCCACCTCGATGCTCGCGGTGCGAGTGCACCACTATGGCGGTCCCGACACGCTAACGCTCGAGGAATTTCCGATTCCCGAACCGTCGGCAAACGAGATTCTCGTTTCGGTTTCGGCCGCCGGGGTTGGACCGTGGGATGCGCTCATCCGGACAGGCAGCAGTGGAGTTGCGCAAACGCTGCCGCTTACGCCGGGCTCCGACATTGCCGGGATCGCGGTACAGACGGGTAGCGCGTCGGGCGTTCGCGACGGCGATGAAGTCTTTGGCGTTACCAATCCCGCGTTTACCGGCGGTTACGCCGAATATGCGGTTGCAGGGGCTGGAATGATTGCGCGCAAGCCTCGCTCGTTGAGCTTTATTGAGGCCGCGTCGGTGCCGGTCGTCGCGGTAACCGCTTGGCAAATGCTCTTCGAATACGCCGATCTCAAGCCGGGCCAGACGGTGCTCGTTCACGGCGCGGCGGGAAACGTCGGCGCCTACGCGGTGCAGCTCGCAAACTGGGCGGGTGCGAACGTTATTGGGGTCGCAGCCGCCGGCGATGAAGCGTACGTTCGAAGTCTTGGTGCCGCGGAGACCATCGATTTTCGAACGCAGCCTTTCGAAAAGGTCGTAGCGGGCGCCGATGTCGTCGTCGACGCGGTCGGCGGGGAAGTTCAGCATCACTCGTTTGGCGTTCTGAAGCGCGGCGGCATCATCGTCTCGAGCGTTTCGCCGCCATCCCAAGAGGACGGCGAAAAATACGGCGTACGGGTCGCATATTTCATCGTGAGTGTCACCACCGGCAGGCTCAACCCCATCGCCGAGCTCATCGAGGCCGGCAAGCTGAAAACACACGTCGGCACGGTTCTTGGTCTGCGCGATGCGCGAACGGCGCACGAAATGCTGGCCGGTAAGGTGCCGCATCCGGGCGGCAAGATCGTTCTCGACATCGCGAAGACTCGCGCACCCGACTAACGCGATCGCCAGGCACCTGGCTGCTCGTCGCGGCAACCGAACGCCCTCGCTACGTGTCCACAACATGGTATGGCGGGTTCCACGGCGCAATCATCATACGTCTACACGATCGTCCCATCGCCCGTCGGCAAGTTGCGGCTGGTCGGAAGCGATCGGGGGCTCGCGGAGGTGAGTTGGGAGTCGAAGCGGTCGAGCGTCCCGCGCCTCGGGGTAACGGAAGATCCGCATCACCCGGTACTCGTGCAAGCTGCACGGCAGCTCGATCAATATTTTGGGGGTCAGCGAAAGGAATTCGACCTGAAGCTCGAGTTTCACGGCACCGATTTTCAAAAGCGAGTATGGGACGAACTCTTAAAGATTCCATTTGGTGAAACGCGCACGTACGGTGAAGTTGCCAGGCGCCTTGGGAACGTCAAGGCGATGCGCGCCGTCGGTGCGGCAAATGGGTGCAATCCGATTCCGATCATCGCTCCGTGCCATCGCGTGATTGGCGCTTCGGGCGATCTCGTTGGCTTCGGAGGCGGCCTTCAAGTTAAAGAATATTTGATCAACTTCGAACGCGGCGCGATCGAGTTTAAGTTTTGAGCCCGTAGACGTCGTAATGCAGAACCTTCGGCTCCATTTCGAGGAGATACGCTGCATCAAAATCGTAATACTTCGCTCGGTCGATGGGACGGCCGGCAAAGCGGGCGATGGCCTCACGCGATTCCCAGAACGTTAACATAGTAAAATGCTCGACGTCGGAAGCCGTGCGATGGAGGACAAAGGCTCCCTGGTTGCCGGTTACGCGTTCGTAGTCGTCCAGAGCGATCGTGCGCATAAGCTCGAGATAGGCTTCGGACTTATCGAGCGGGACGACGCCATGCCACATGCGAGCGACCTTTGCCGCGTTACCGACGTCGAAGCGATTGGCACATACCGTATGATGTTGAAGGTTCGGCCCGAGCCAATCGTCACCGGTATAACCTTCGATCGACTCGAGAGAATTCCAAAAAGATAGGAGCCCGAGGTTCTCGACGTCTCCTTCCGGGCGCTCGAGCGCGAAGGCACCGCGGTTGCCGGCCATGCTGACGCAATCCCGAAGAGCACCCGCGCGAAGTCGTTGCAAATACTCCGCGACCGTGGCAACCGGCACCGCGCCGTATCGCGTTCGGGCGATCATCCTCGCGTACGAGAAAGCGCGCGATCGAGTGCTATTGACGCAAGGCCGGCGAGGCTGCGATCACGCGCTTCCCTATAAGGCTGCCGCTGTTGTACTTCGTGGTCCAGGTACCTTGGAAGCTCATGCCATCCGAGGCGAACCTGAGCGTAAAGACACCGTTGCCGTAAGGGTCACGCCAGCTGCCGCTCAGCGAATGGGAGCCATGCGAGAGCGTGCCTTCCAGGTGTCCGTTCTTGTAGGAGCCGGTCACGCTTCGCCCATCTTGGTCGAGTTTGAGGACGTCGCTTGAAAAGGCTTTGCCGCTGGAAGCGATGCGCCAGAGTCCTCGGACCTCGACCGGCCCGGCATTTGCGATCGCGTTCGAGTTGGGAACGTTTCTCACGCTTCCGGTGACGCTACCGGCGGGCTCGGTGCCTGCCGTCAGACCCCAGGTTCCCTGAAAGCTCCGGCTGTCGTCGGCGAACTGCAGTTTGATCCAGCCGTTGCTATTTGGCCCTTTCCAGGTGCCGTTGAAAGTGTTAGAGTCCGTGGCCATCGTGCCGTTCAATTGAGTTCCGGGCCCGTAGTTGCCGACCACGTCTAAGCCCAACTGATGCAGCGTCATCCTGCGGGTCGCAAATTCGTCGCTTCCACTAACGTTTACAAAGTAAGCGCCGGTGATGCTTGGAAAGGCCGAGCGAATTCCGTCAAAATGGCCGCTCGGTTTACTGCCCGGACGTCCCCAGTCGCCGGAGAATCGATTTCCGTCCGCGCCGAAAACGATCGTCATCCAGCCGTTACCGCGCGGGTCGCTCCAGGTGCCATCGACTTGCAGGCCGCCCGGCTCGAACTTGCCGTCGATTTTCCCGCCCCCGCCGTAGGTACCGGTCAGGTTCGTGCCATCTTGCCGAAGCCGGAGCAGACCGCTCGCTAGTGCCTCACCGGTAGGGTTAACCGTCCAGTTACCGGTCACACTAGGCGGGTTCTGCGCCTGCGCACCGGCGCTCGTCGGGAGCAGGGCCATCGCAATCAAGAAGGCGACGAAACTCTTCATCATCGGTAAACCTCCAAATGCAG
>JBARKF010000055.1:0-11229 GCA_049800655.1 Candidatus Cybelea sp. | reverse complement strand
GCTGCGCCGTGGTGCGACGGCGCTCGCGCAGCGGCGCGTACCGCTCGATGCCGCGGGAGCCTTCGCGACCTCATTCGTCGTGCCCGAAAACGCAGCCGCCGGCCAGTACGCGCTACTGGCGCAAGCCGGCGGCGGGGTTGGAGGAGCGACGGTCGACGTCGACGCGAATGCGGGTGGTCTCTCCCTGCAAGTCAGCATGGCCTGCAACGGGACCTGCGACCCACGGCAGGACGTGCCGCTCGTCGTGCACGCGTCGCGTGGCGGGGTCTCCGTTCGGGTGAGGGTGGTTCGCTCGCCGCACGTCTTCGTCGGCGAGGCGCCCGAGATCACGCCGTGGGCAACCGCACCCTGGTTCGACGGCCTGGTTCGCACCGGTGAGGACGGCAACGTAACCGTTGACATCCCGCATCCTAACGACGATCTTGGCTCGACCTACGGCGTGCGCGTTGAATCCGGTGGAGCGACGGCCGACACGCGCGTTACGGTCCCGACCGCGCAAGCCGTGATACGGCTGACGGTAGATCGGGCGGAGCAGAGCCTCGGCGCACCTTTGGGCTTTGACGTCTACGCGGAAACGCTCGATGGAAAGCCGTTGGCGAATGCCGCCGTGAGCGTGGCGATCGCTCACGGGGCTTCCGTAGCGCAGCAGCAGCTGACGCTTGACGGTGACGGTCACGCGCGCGGCACTTTCTCGGCGCCCGATCTCGGGACGAACTTTCTCTTTGCCTCGGTCGACCATGGTGGGCGCGCCATCGATGCGGCACAGGTGCGCATCGATCCACAAGCCGCCCAGGCGACGACCGACGGTGGCAGTCCAAACGTGCACGTGACGCTCGATCGCAGTAGCTACCGTGCCGACGAGGAGGTGACGGTGGACGCGGCTGCGCCGGGATCGCAGGGGAACGCCCTGATTACGTTCGAGAGCGCGCTTGGCACGGAGCTTCACATTGTGAAGACCGACGGCGGACGAGCGGTCGCGCGTCTGCGCGCGATCAACGCGCCGGGCGAGCTTCGGGTTGGCGCGGCGTTCGTGCACGATGGAGCGATCGAATGGAACACCGTGCCGTTGGTGCTCTCGGCTCCGGGCCGCCCGCGGGATGCCTCGATCGCACTCGGGAGCGGCGCGTTTGCCCCAGGCCAGTCGGCAAAGGTCGGCTTCGATGGCGGAGCGTCCGGGGCGGGCACCTTCGTTGTCCGGATCAGTCGCAGCACGCCGTCGGGAAGCGCGCTCTTTGCGTCGGCGCCCGCGTTGCTCGAAATCGGCGTCTCCACCACACAGAACAGCGCGGCCGGAACGGCGACATGGCATCCCTGGGTGAACTCGACCGGCGAACGCGCGCAGGTGCTCGGATTCGTGCGCCGCACCGAACCTCCACCGGAGCTTGCGCTGGCGCAAGCCGAAACGGAAGCCGTTTCGTGGAGTGTTGCACGTAGCGGTGATGATGGGGTCGCGGTTGCGCTGCCCGAGCGCAGCGGTCGTTACAACCTTTCGGTGCTCGACATCGGAGACGACGGAAGCGTCAGCGCGGGCTCGTCAACCGTCGTGGTGCGCTAGTGCGTGGCCTGGAAGAACGCGATGTGCGAACTCCGGCCGCCTCGGACACGTTCGTCGCGTGGTCCTGAGCGAAGCGAAGCGGAGCCGAAGGGCCTGTCGCGCTCCTACTCGATGCCTCGCGCCTCTCGCGATCCTGGCTCCGGCGCTCGTGCAGACGGTCCTCGTCGGCCGGAGTTCGCACATCGCGTTCTTCCAGGCCACTCAATTTTTGAGGGCGTAGCGCGATGGCGTTGATGCTTCTCGACACGTACGGTCTGGTCTATCGGGCCTTCTTTGCGCTTCCGGGACTGACCACGAGCAAAGGCGTGCCAATCAACGCCGTCTACGGCTTCACGATGATGCTCAATAAGTTGTTCGCCGATGAAAAGCCGACGCATATCCTCGCCGCCTTCGATAAAGGAATGCCCGCCGACCGCGTCGCGCTCTTCGCCGAGTACAAAGCGCAACGGCGAGTCATGCCCGACGAGCTTCGCAGTCAGTTCGCCTTGGTACGCCGAGTCTTAGCAACCTTTCGCATTCCGATCGTCGAGATCGAAGGTCAAGAAGCCGACGACGTCATCGCGACGCTCGCACGGCAAGCCGAAGAGGCCGGCGAGCAGACGATCGTGGTTACCGGCGATCTCGACCTTTTGCAAATCGTGAACGACCGAACGAGCGTGTTGACGACGCGGCGAGGGATCACCGAGCTCGGACGATACGATCCGGCGGCCGTTCGCCAACGCTTTGGGCTCGAACCCGGACAACTGCCCGATTATCGCGGTCTCAAAGGCGATCCGTCCGACAATCTTCCCGGCATTCCGGGTGTCGGCGAGAAGACCGCGAGCAAACTTTTGCAAGCGGCCGGATCGCTCGATGCGCTCGTCGCGGATCCGGGGCTCGCCGGCAATCCCAAACTCGAACGACTGATCGAGGAGTACGGCGAACAGGCATGTCTCTGCCGCGCCGTCTCGATCGTGCGGCGCGACCTGCCGCTCGCGATCGATTGGGAGGAAAGCCGTTATCGAGCGGTGCCCGAACGCGAGCTCTACGCGCTCTACAGCGAGCTCGAGTTCAAAACGCTGCTCGCAAAGCTTGCGCCGCCGCCAGATCTTCCGCTCTTCGAGAAGAACGTTCGATTAATCGGAAAGTATCGCAGCTACATTCCGTCCGTCGATCCACCGGAGTTTGCCCAGCTGGCGCGGGATCTGCAAGCACTGCGCAACGACGAGCGCATCGCATTTGCGCTCCATGGCGATGCGCTCGGCGCGACGGCGCGCGCCGGCGAGGGGATAAGCTTCGCACGCGGCGCGCTCGAGCATGAGAACGTGCGCGCCGCGCTGCGCGCGCTCTTCGACGCTGCGACGCCGATCGGCGCCTACGATGCGAAACGGCTGCTTCACGTGTTACGCGAAGGTGGCATCGCAAACGCGCGCTTTGCGGATGACGCGATGATCGCGGCGCATCTCCTCGACCCGACGCGCGGCTTTGCGGAGATCGAAGATGCCGCCGCGCAGCTCCTCGGGGCCGAGCTTCCCGGCGAAGCCGCCGCGCATGCCGATGCCACCCTGCAGCTCATCGACAAGACGCGCGCCGAGCTGGCGGCTCGCGATCAGCTCGCGCTCTATGAAGAGGTCGAGGTGCCGCTCGTGCCGGTGCTGGCAACGATGGAAGCCGCCGGGATTGCGATCGATCTGCGCGAGCTGCGCGCCGTCGGTGAAGAAGTCGATGACGCCGTCACGCGCTTGCAGAAACGAATCTACGATTTCGCCGGCGAGATCTTCAACATCGGCTCACCGCAGCAGCTCGGGAAAGTACTCTTCGGCAAACTCGAGATTCCCGGCGGCAAGAAAACCAAAACGGGGTGGGCCACCGGCGTCGAGGTGCTGGCGGGTTTGGCGCGCGACTACCCCATCTGCGCGCTGGTGCTGGAGTGGCGTGAGGTTACCAAACTCAAAAACACCTACGTCGACGTGATCCCGCAGCTGGTAGATGCGCGCGACGGGCGCCTGCGGACCGCGTTCAATCAGACCGCGACGGCGACCGGGCGCCTCTCGTCCACGAACCCGAATTTGCAGAACATTCCGGTCCGCGGCGAGCTGGGACGCCGCATCCGCCGCGCTTTCGTGGCGCGCGACGACGAGCACGTGCTCCTCGCCGCGGATTACAGCCAGATCGAGCTTCGCTTCATGGCGCACCTCTCCGGTGACGAAGCGCTGCGCGCGGCTTTCATCGAAGCGCAGGACATCCACGATTTCACCGCCCGCCAGATTTTCGCCATATCTTCGGACCGTCAAGTCGACGCCAATCAGCGCCGGATGGCCAAGAGTGTCAACTTCGGGCTCTTTTACGGCATGTCGGACTTCGGCCTGGCGCAGCGTCTCGAAATTAGCCGCGCCGAAGCTAAAGAGATAACGACGGCCTACTTCGCCCGCTTTCCCGACGTCCGCACCTATATCGAACGGACGATCGAGGAAGGCCGCCGCGCCGGCCACGTCGCGACGGTCCTGGGACGCCGGCGCTACATGCCGGGCTTGGTCTCGGGAAATTACATGTTGCGCGCCGCGGCCGAGCGCGAGGCTACCAACGCGCCGCTGCAAGGCAGCGCGGCCGATCTCATGAAGCTGGCGATGGTGCGAATCGATCGCGCCCTCGCCGATGCCGGTCTCGATGCGGCCATGTTGCTTCAGATCCACGACGAGCTCATCTTCGAAGTCCACAAGACGCAGTTGAGCGAGACCGCGAGTCTCGTGCGCCGGCACATGGAGAACGCGATTGCATTATCGGTTCCGCTGGTCGTAACGCTCAAGTCCGGCCGAAGCTGGTACGACGTCGAACCGCTTGGCCAGGAGAGCCTCGAGCGTGTATAAGGCAGCCGTTGCCGTCCTTCTCGCCGCCGCGCTTCCAACGGTGGCCGTGCATGCGCCGCGCGCGACGCTCACGCTGGAAGTCGCGCGCACCGAAGCGCAGCGCGAGCAGGGCCTGATGAATCGTAAAACGGTGGCGCCGCAGACCGGCATGATCTTCGTCTTCGATCGCGACGAGAGCATCGAGTTCTGGATGAAAGAAACGCTGGTGCCGTTAGACATGATCTTCGTTGCTGCCGACGGTACCGTGCGGCGCGTCTTCGCCAACGTTCCGGTCGTTTCGCCCACACTTGCAGACGAAGCGATTCCACGCGAGGGCGCCCAAGCAAAGTACGTGATTGAGTTGCATGCCGGCGAAGCCGCACCCGACGGTATCGCGACCGGCGTCAAGCTCGATCTGCGGGGCCTTACCGGCCGCTAATGCCGGAGTTGCCCGAGGTTGAAACGATCGTGCGGGGTCTGCGGCGCGCGATCGTCGGCAAGACGATCGGACGCGTCGAAGTCCGGCTCGCGAGAACGGTCATCGCCCCGCCGGGAGTCGCCTTCGATCGGGCGATCGCCGGCGAGCACATCAGCGGGGTTGGCCGGCGCGGAAAGTACGCGATTATCAAGCTCGCCTCGGGCGGATCGCTGGTGACGAGTCTACGGATGACCGGCCGACTCGTGGTGGCCGCAAACGGCGCACCCGAATGGCCGGGCACGCACGTTGTCCTGAACTTTACCGACGGGGCTCGCCTGCGATTCTCCGACGTCCGAACCTTCGGGCGGATGCGGCTCATTCGCCCCGGGGAAGCGTGGGACCGCGAGCTTGGTGTTGAGCCGCTCTCTCCAGGCTTTACACAAGAGAGCTTTATCGGTATGCTGTCGGGGCGGACGACGCCGATCAAGGCTCTACTCCTCGATCAGCGGCGCATCGCAGGCATCGGCAACATCTATGCGTGCGAGGCGCTCTGGGAGGCTCGGATCCGTCCGGGTCGGCCCGCCGGGAGCCTGACGAAACCGGCGACGCGCCGCTTACGTCGGGCGATCGTCGACGTTCTCCAGCGCGCGATCGAAATGCGCGGGACGAGTGTCGACGACTACGTAGACGCCGACGGACTGCAAGGTGGTTTCCAGAACGACCTCTCGGTCTACGGCAGAAACGGCCGGCTTTGCCGCCGCTGCGGCACGAGTCGGATCGTCCGAACTGTCCTGGCGCAGCGCGGCACGTGGTGGTGCCGGCGTTGTCAGCGGTAAACAATAACTAATGAAAGTGGGAAAGTTTTATCTCTACAACTGAAGTAGCCCCGGTTCACCACGAAGAGGATCAACTCGCGCTCGAGCAGCGCCTGTACGAAGAATCGCTCAAAGTCCTCGACGAAGGCCAAGTGCTTAGCGGGACGATCGTTCAAAAAGACAAGGACGAAGTGCTCGTCGACGTCGGCGGCAAATCCGAAGGCGTCCTCCCGTTCCGCGAACTCTCCCTAGCGATCGATCCAAAGTTGCTGCGCGTCGGCGATACCGTCGAAGTGATGGTTCATCGCATTGACGAGCTCGATGGAACGCTCTTTCTCTCCGAGCGCCGTGCGCGTGCGCTCAAAACTTGGGAGAAAGTTATCCAAGCGCACGAACGCGATGAGGTCATCGAAGCGACGGTCACGCAGGTCGTCAAAGGCGGTGTGCTCGTCGATCTCGGAATGCGCGGGTTCGTTCCCGCATCGCAGATCCGTCGTCAGCCCGTCGGCAATCTCGACGAGCTCGTCGGACAGCACTTGCGCTTAAAGGTCATCGATCTCGATCATAAGCGTCATCGCGTCGTGCTCTCGCAGCGCCTGGTATTGGAAGAAGAGCTTCAAGCGAAGAAACAGGAGCTGCTCGACACTCTGGAAGTGGGCCAAATCCGCGAAGGCGTCGTCGTGCGGTTAGCCGATTTTGGTGCTTTCGTCGACCTCGGCGGGATCGACGGGCTGATTCACAACAGCGAGCTCGCCTACGCACGCATCAAGCACCCGTCGGAGGTCGTAAAGATCGGTGACGTCGTGCAGGTCGAAATTATGAAGTTCGACCCTGAAGCGAAGAAGGTGAGCCTCTCGCTCAAACACGCGTTGCCCGATCCCTGGGATCAGTACGCCGACCGTCTCTACGAGACGAACAAGCTGACGGCCCAAATCGTAAAGGTAACTCCGAACTACCTGCTCGTCGAAGTGATTCCCGGCATTCTCGCAATGGTGCCCAAGGGCGAGTTCGATGCCGCGGCGGCGTTCGTCGCCGGTCAAGAGGTAGAGGTAACGCTCCTGACCATCAACCACGCGACGCGCCGCATCACCGCCTCGATTCAGCACGTGGCCGACGTGCCCCCCGAGGAGATCGAGCTCTACGCGGTCGAGGAAGAGATCGGAACCATCGAGACTGCTCCGGCGCCGCCAACGGAGCCGCCTCCCGCCTCGTAAGCCGTGCGCGTGGGATTGACCGGCGGCATCGGTGCAGGAAAGAGTGCCGTCGCCACGATCTTCGCGAACCTCGGCGGGTTCGTCATCGATACGGACGCGATCGCACGCGAAGTCGTTGCCCCCAACAGCGACGGACTGATGGAGATCGCGCGGGTGTGGCCGCAAGCGGTACGGAGTGGCGGCCTGGACCGCGCCGCGCTTGCCGAGATTATCTTTAGCGATGCCTCGGCCCGCGCTCGGCTCAACGCCTTACTCCACCCGCATATCCGGCGCGTGGCAATGGAGCGTGAAGCCTATGCCAAGCCCGGACAGCTCATCGTGCACGTCGTGCCGCTGCTCTTCGAGACCGGGTACGATCGGATGGTCGACAAATCGGTGCTCGTCGTCGCGCCGCTCGATCAGCGCGTCGCGCGGGTCGTCGAGCGGGACAAGCTCGACGAAGCGCGCGTTCGCGCGCGGATGGCAGCGCAAATCGAGCCGGAGCGGGCGCGTCTTAATGCAGATTTCATAATTGAAAATGACGGCAATCTCGATCATCTGCGCGAGCGTACGCGCGAGATTTACGAAGCACTGCGATAAAAGTCCCAGCCGGCGCGCGGGGAGGCGACTCCGATCACGAATTTAAGGTGCCTGACGGGAAATCTCAGCAAATCCTGAGTTTGCCGAGCGCTTGTATGGGAATAGAGTAGTTCGGTACCCTTTGACCAGAGAGGAGATTCGACATGGCACAAGACTCCGGACAATCCGGCGGGATGAGCGTCCGCGAAGCGGGACGCCGCGGCGGAGAGCGAGTCAAGGCAAAATACGGTTCGGAATTTTACGAGGAGATCGGCCGCAAAGGCGGGGAAGCGACGAAGAGTAAGTACGGTCCTTCCTTTTATGAAGTCATCGGTCAAAAGGGCGGCCAGCGCCCGAAGCGCAAAGCGACGGCACAGTAGCCATCCGTCGAACGTTATAACGATCGATGGCAGAGAAGCCCGACCACCCGTCCAAGCGTGAGATGTCGGTGCGAGAGGCAGGCAAGAAAGGCGGCGATACAGTGCGCGACCGCTACGGCTCGACGTTCTATGAGGACATCGGCCGCAAGGGCGGAAAAGCGACGCGGGATCGCCATGGCGTCGAGTTCTACGAGTCGATCGGTCAAAAAGGCGGAAAAGTCGTTAAGGAAAAATACGGCTCGGATTTCTATGAGGAGATCGGGCACAAGGGCGGTCAGAAAGTAAAGAAACTGATCGCCGAGGCTAAGAAAAAACTGGGCGACGAAAACCGCTGAGGGCTTTGCCCTCAGTGGTGAACGTCGATTCCCCCACTTACCTTCCCGAGATGGACTGTGTTGTCGTCGAAATTGACGGTGATGCCGTCTATCCTCAGCGTTTGACTGCCGGAGTGTACGTAACTCGGATGGGCCATACGCATTAATTTCGCATCGTTCGTCCACGTAACGAGATCCGTGTCGAATGCACGGCGCTCCGGATCGTTAATGCGCTCGATGTGAACGGCTCCCACCGCCGTGAAATCGAGCGTTTGGACGTTCAGTTGAACGTGCCTTGCGGATATTCGTAGGTACGGCTTGCCTTTCCGGAAGACGATGCCGTTGCGTACGCCGTCGACGCTGCCGCTCAGCCCGTCGGGCGATAGGCGGGCGTGATCGTAGTCGAAGCTCCACGATTTGGTGGCGATGTGGTTGTTCAGCACGTGGCCGCCCCGCAGCACGATTGGCGACTGGTTTGGCGGTAGCGGAGGCGTGCCGCCGCCGGCGAGGACGATTTCGACGACCACGTAAACGCCGAAAAGCAGTCCGGCCACCAAGGCGAGTCGCTTCCACCAAAGGGCCTTATTTCGCATCGGGCCATTCCGCCAAATCGGCCCGCGAGGTGTGTATCGGCACCAGAAGCGCTAGGTACAGCACTCCCAAGAGAAGCCCTATCGCGGTCGGGCCGATTCGCGAGAAAACCGTATCGAGCCGCGGGCCGACAGTACCCGCAACGACGATACGCCGCTGCAGCCGGCTGCGCGCTTGCCACGTACCATCGGGCCGAATGATGCCGCTGATGCCGGTCGCGGCTGCACGCACCACGTAGGCTCCGCTTTCGATCGCACGCAGCTGCGCGATTTGCGCGTGCATGTACGGCCCCGACGTCGCTCCGAACCATGCGTCGTCGGTGCTGACGACGAGCAACTGCGCTCCTCGGCGCAGCTGCGCGTGGGCGAGATCCGCGAATGCCGATTCCCAGCAGATGAGCGGCGCAATCGGTAACGCGCGCGTCGGAAAGACGCCATCGATTTTGCCCGGTGACAGCCCGCCGTTGAGGAGGCCGATATATGGCAGCCACGAGAGAAACGCGCGTCCGGGAAACCATTCGGCGAACGCCACCAGCTGCCGCTTCTGGTAGACGGTGTGGCTGCCGTCCGGCGAAAAAATGAAGAGCGCGTTGTAAAGCATACCGGGACCGCCGGAAAGGCTGCCGGCGACGAGCGTTGCGTGAACGTCGCGTGCGAGCTTGGAGAAGCGCGCCATGAGCGCCGGGTCCGAGTCGAGCACGGTCGGGATGACCGTCTCAGGCCAAACGATCAATCGTGGATGTTTCCTGCTCGCCAGGCGCGTCATCGCCGTGTAGCGACGCACGGCCAGTCCAAGTGAGTTCCACTTGAACGACTGCGCGATGTTGCCTTGCACCGCCGCAACCGGAATCGTGGGCGGGGGAAGGCGTCGCGCGGGCCACGCGATCCACGCAAGCGCGGTTGCGACAACGATTGCAACCGCGACGCCGGCGAACAATCGCCATGTGCGCCGATGCAATGCGTCGGCAAAGTACGCGCCGATCGCGCAAAGCACCAATGTGATTCCGTACGTGCCGGCATACGCGGCGATGGCACGAAGCGGAGAGTCGGCTTGCGTGTAGCCGAGCTGATCGAACGGAACGCCGATCGGGCCGATCGAACGAAGCCATTCGCAGCAAACGAACGCCGCCGACGCCGCCAGCGGCGCGACGTTGGGCGTAACGCGTTGGTAGGCAAGGGCGGCAAGCGCACCCGCGAGCGCAAAGAACGGCGCTTCGATGAGCGCCGGCCCGAACGCAATAAACGGACCGAAGATTCCGATGTAGCGTGCGACCGTGTGGCCGACCCACGCGAAGTCGAACGCAAAAAAAATTAATCCCGCTAACCAACCGAGGAACGCCGCGTGTTTCCAGGAGGCGCCTTGCCAAAGCCAGAACAATACCGCAGTGCCAAACGGCACGAGCCATGCTGCACCGAACCTCGGAAACGCCGCCGCCAACGCGATTGCCGCAGCCGCGGCCAGACCGGCGTCACGCAGAGGCACCGAGGAGACCATGATTCGTAGATTGAGTTTCGGTTTTGTTGTCGTGCTAGTAACGGCGTTCATCGTCGCGGCGTGTGGTCGTCAGGTCACGCCGAATCCTCCGGGTCTCGGAGCCGGCGGCGCACCTCCAGGGTATTTTGCGGTCTTCTTCAGCGTGTCGCAGCCGTTCAACTTCTCCCAGTATCAGTATTTCCTCGTCTTCAACACCTCTGGCAGCGGCCTTACGCCGTCGACGGACACCTACCAGACCAACTGGGCCGGGTACTCGTATGCTTTGATCGCATTGGGCAACGGCATCTCGACCTACGCCGAACCGGTGCAGTTCCGGTTCAGCCCGAGTAATAAGCACATCCCCCCGGCGTGGCTGCGTTTGGGAACGACCCCGCAGCAGTTCTCCTACAATCTCAACGCCAACGGAACCGGAACCGAGTTCTCGATCCTTACTCAAAAGAGAGTCCTCTCCTCGCCGATGCCATCGCCGAGCCCGACCTCGAACGTGTGGACGTTCAACGCGTTCACGGCCCAAGCGAGCAGTCTTGGACGGTGGACGTTCTACGATTCGATGGGAGCCGGCGGGCCGATCGATCCGCAGTTCGTCTCACCGAAGCTCTGCATGACCGAAACGTTCGATAACACGTATTTCCCGACGTACACGCCAGGGGATCCCGCCGCCCAGATCGTCAGCATCGAATTGGCGAACAACCCGGTCGCTCCGTCACCCTGCCCGTAAGAATGCTCGTCCATGCGCGAAAACTCCGTCGGATGTAGCCACGAGCTCTGTAACTGCATCGTGCCGGGAATGGCCGACGGTGCCGACGTCTATTGCACCGACTACTGCCGCGACGCAACCGAACAGGGCCTCGAATCGGAAACCTGCGCTTGCGGCCACCCGGAGTGCGATACACCCTAGCCTCCTTTTTGCTCGCGGTTTGTTCTTGAGGGTACCGACTTGGTGTGCCGCGGCGAGACTTTGCAACTTTTTCGGGCCAGCCATGGATGGCTGTTTCAAAACTTCGTCATTCCGAAAAAGTGCAAGAGCAGGAGCGGCACATGGATGTGCCGCGACGAGCGCTCTCG
>JBARKF010000054.1:0-11839 GCA_049800655.1 Candidatus Cybelea sp. | reverse complement strand
GCCTCCGCCTCGGCGCTCTCGGCCGTTCCAGACTTTGCGCCGTTCGGCGAGGGCGGCTGGGCGGGCTCGGCATGTGCGACCGCGGGCGCTTGCGGCACCTCTGCGCGGACGGCGCCAACCTCGTCGATAACGGCGATCGGCGTTCCAGTTGCGACCGTCTCGCCTTCCTTAACGAGCAGTTCGCGGATCGTTCCGGTGACCGGCGAGGGAACGCCGGCGTTGACCTTATCGGTGGAAACTTCGACGAAGTCTTCGTACTTGTCGACGCTGTCGCCGATGCTTTTTAGCCACTGCGCCACCGTGCCTTCGGTGACTGTTTCGCCCAGCTGCGGCATCGTGATCGTTGTAGCCATCAGAATTTCACCATTTCGCGCATCGTGTCGGCCATCTCCGCCGGTGACGACATGAACTCTTCTTCGAGCGGAAGCGCATACCCCATCGCCGGAACGTCGGGGCCGCAGAGACGACGTACAGGCGCGTCGAGGTGGAAGAGCGCCTCTTCGGCCACCATCGCGCTGATCTCGGCGCCGATGCCACCGAACTTGTTGTCCTCGTGGATGATCAAGAGCTTGCGCGTCTTCTCGACGCTATCTAAAATCGTCGTTTTGTCCATCGGACGGATCGATCGCAGGTCGATGACTTCGACCGAAAGGCCATCTTGCTCGAGTTGCCGAGCGGCTTCGAGCGCCCAATGGACGTACAAGCCGTACGAGACGACGGTGAGCTGCGTGCCTTCTTTCAAGACGTTTGCCTTGCCGAGCGGGATCGTATAGTGACCGTTCGGTACGTCGCCCTTGATGAGCCGGTAGGTCTTCTTATGCTCCAAGAAGAGCACCGGGTCGGGGTCGTCGATCGCGGTATTGAGCAGTCCTTTCACGTCGGACGGAAATGCGGGCGCCACGATCTTCAAGCCCGGCACGTGGTAGAAGAGCGCCTCGATCGAGACCGAGTGTGAAAGCGCCCCGCGCACGCCGCCGCCATAGGGCGTGCGAATAACCATCGGGCACGTGTACTCGCCGTTGGAGCGGTAGCGGATCTTTGCCGCCTCGCCGACGATCTGGTTGAACGACGGATAGATGAAGTCGGCAAACTGAATCTCGGCGATCGGCCGCAGGCCCTCCATCGCCATGCCGACCGCAATGCCGACGATCGATGCCTCGGCGATCGGCGTGTCGATGATGCGACGCTCGCCGAACTCGCCGATGAAGTCCTTCGTGATCAAGAAGACGTTGCCGCGCGCACCGACGTCCTCGCCGAGAATCAACGTCCGCTCGTCGTTCTTGAGCGCTTCGTACAACGTCGCGCGAACGGCTTCGACATTGTTCATCACGGTGGAGTTCGCGCTGCTTACGACTGCCACGGTTGCCATGCTCCTTCGTGCACGTTGGTGTAAAGGTCGCTCGCCTGCGGATAGGGCTGTGCCTCGGCGGCGTCGGTCGCTTCGTTCGTCTCCTGCAATACGGCTTTGCGCATCGCGGCCACGTCTTCTGGGCTCAAGACTCCGTGTTCGACGAGCACCGCTTCGAACGCGGGCACCGGATCTTGCTTGCGCCGCTCCGTCACCACTTCGCGCGTTCGATAGGTCATGTCATTGTCGTCGGTAGAGTGCGCGAGATAACGGTAGCAGGTACCTTCGATGAGGGTCGGACCGCCGCCGCTGCGCGCGCGGTCCATCGCCTCTTTGACGGCAGCGTACGTCGCGATTGGGTCGAAGCCGTTGAAACGGTAGCCCGGCATTCCGTAGCCTTCGGCGCGTCTCCAAATTTCCGGCTGGCCCATTTGTTTGTCGAGCGGCGTCGAAATCGCCCACTCGTTGTTCTCGACGAGCATCACGTACGGCAGTTTGTGAACGGCGACGAAGTTCATCGACTCGTGCCACTCGCCTTCGCTGGTCGTTCCGTCGCCGCAGGTCGCGAGCACCGCACGGCCGGTTTCGCCGCGGTATTTGATCGCGTAGGCCGCTCCGACGGCGTGCGGGAGATGCGCCGCCAGAATCGACGAGAACGACATCAGTCCAGCGGCTTTCGACGAGTAATGGTTTGGAAACTGACGGCCGCCATTGTGATCGGGGGAGCGGGCAAAGATCGAAAGCAAGATCTCGTACGGCGTGAGGCCGATGCCCAAGCAAAGGCCCAAGTCGCGATAGTACGGGGCAAGAATGTCGCGGCCGCGATTGAACGCCATCGCCGCGCCGGCCTGCAACGCCTCGTGTCCTTCACTCCCGAGCGCGAACGGTACCTTGCCTTGACGGTTGAGTTGAAAGCCGCGATTGTCAAGCTGGCGCTGCAAGAGCATGTTGCGGAAGATGGCGCGGAGCTGATCGTCGCTCAGTCCATGACGTTCGAGCGTTCCGGTTTCCGTGTGGGTGCTAGCCATCGTTCATTCCGCCTCGCTTCTTAGATCCAGGGATCCGAGCGCTCTGAGTAGACCCGCTCGTAGAGATCCGGCGCCGCCGGATAGACCATTGCTTCGGCCCGGTCCGTAGCTTCGTTCACTTCTTCGAGGACGGAGCGTTTCAACGCTTCCGCGTCATCGGGGGTCAGTATCCCCTGGTCGACCAAAAGACGCTCGAAACACGGGACCGGGTCCGCCTTGCGCCGCTCCTCGACCTCGTCCCGCGAGCGGTAGGAGCGGTCGTCGTCATCGGTCGTATGCGCCAAGAAGCGATAGCATTTCGCCTCGACCAGGGTCGGGCCGTCTCCCGAACGCGCTCGCGTCATCGCCTCGCCGACCACGGCATAACACGCAATCGGATCCATCCCGTCGACGACGCTACCCGGCAGGCCGTAGCCGGGGGCGCGCTTGTAGACGTCGGGCTGGCCCATCTGCTTGTCGAGCGGCGTCGAGATCGCCCACTCGTTGTTCTCGCAGAGAAAGACGATCGGCAACTTGTGAACCACGGCGAAGTTCACCGATTCGTGCCACTCGCCTTCGCTGGTCGCGCCATCACCGAACGTCGTCAGCACCGCTCGCCCGCTCTCACCGCGGTACTGCAGGGCGTAGGCGGCGCCCACCGCATGCGGGAGCTGTGCCGCGATTACCGAGCTGATCGTGTGCAGCCCCAGGCGGCGGCTGGCGTAATGATGCGGAAACTGACGCCCCGCCGAATGGTCGGCGGCACGCGCGAAGAGCGAGAGCAGCACCTCGTACGGCGTCACGCCGATGCCGAGTGCGAGCCCGAGATCGCGATAATACGGCACAAGGATATCCTTGCCGCGCTCGAACGCCACTGCCGCGCCGGCCTGCACGCCCTCGTGCCCCTCGCTTGCCGAGGCGAACGGAATCTTGCCTTGGCGGTTGAGCTGGAAACCTCGATTCTCGAGCGTTCGCTGCATGAGCATGTTGCGAAGCATCGCGACGAGCTGCTCGTCGCTCAATCCTTGGCGCTCGAAGCTGAGGACGGCCGCCTTATGGATGCTCACGCAACGTAGTCGCTCGCGCCCGCGCTCAAATCCTGCGCCCAAAGGTAGCCGGGGCCCGCTCGACCAAAAGACGACGCCATGTTTTTCCGGGTCGCGGCGTTGCTTTTTGCGCTTGCATCGCTGTTCGCGCGCGCCGCCGCGGCGCAGGGGTATGCGCCCGCGGCGATCACCGTTGCGCAGCTCTTCGAACGCAATCAGCAATCGGTTGGATCGTTCGAAGGCGGTGCCTATCACGTCGTCACGCAAACGACCTCGACGCAGGGAGACGTCTGGAGGGCCGAGACCTACTCCGACGGAGTGGATTATCGTACGACGCTGCGCATCGGGGATTTCGTCACGTCGTACGGCGCGTACCAGGGCCGCCGTTGGCATCAAGATGCCAACGGCCTCGTCATGCCGAGCTCGGGCGTCTCTGCGGAGGTCGATCCGTTTATCGCCTCGCTTCGGAGCGTGCGGGATCCGGCGAGCGGAGTGAAGCTGCTTGGCATGACGATGGAGCCGTCGCCCGCATTTGTCGTGGAGGTGACGCCGAGCAACGGGCTGCTCGAGCGGCGCTACTACGATCCGCACTCGTATCATTTGACCCGCGTCGAGCGGACCGACTACGATGGTCACAAGCAGACCTGGATCTATGACGATTACCGGCCGGTCGCCGGGCAAACGCTCGCGCACGAGATCGAGTACCAACTCGATGGCACTCGCGTCATGCAGACCAAGCTAGTGACCTACGAGCGCGTTGCCGCCGGCTCCCTCGACATGACGACGCCGGCTTTGCGGCCGTTGTTCGATTTAGGCAATCGCGATGCGGTCGTCATCCCGGCTCGCTTTACCGATTCCGGAATCATCGTCACCGTTTCCATCGAGGGACGAGGCCTCGATTTCTTGCTCGACAGCGGTTCGTCACAGCTCTTGATCGACCCGGAGGTCGCGCGCGAGCTCGGCATGAAATCGATCGGCGCGGTGCGCATGAGTTTTGCCGGCGACTTCACGATGGCCGACGCTCGCGCGCCGGACTTCTCGGTAGGCGCGCTGACGGCCAAAAACGTCGCGCTTTCAACCGTTTCGTTCGAAGAACAGCTTCCCGATCGGCGCATCGTCGGTCTGCTGGGCACCGACTTCATTGGCAGCGGCGCCTTGAAGATCGATTTTGAGAAGCAAACGTTGACGCTCTTTCGTTCCGTGCCGCCCGATCTGGCGGCGCAAGGATGGTCGCCCCTCCCCGTGCGGCTCGATTATAGCGTTCCGCTAGTGAAAGCCGCGTACAGTAATTTGCCCGGCTACTTCGTCGCCGATCTGGGTGCGGATTATTCGATGCTCTACCCGCACTATTTTTCGCGCTTCCCCAATCTCGTTCCGCGCGGCGCTGCCGACCAAGACCAACTCGAGACGATCGGAGGCAGAGCCTTTGGCGTCAAACACATCACCATGCGAAGCCTAACGCTAGGCGACTGGGTTTTCGGCGGCGCTCAAGTCGTCGTACCATCGGCCCTCTACGCGCAAGACCGCGATTACGACGGCTTGATCGGGCGCGACACGCTGAGCAGCTTCAACTTGATCTTCGACTACGCAAACCAGCGGCTCTGGTTCAAGCCGATCGACGCCGGTTCGCATTGAGATGACCGTGCGAGAGGAGTTGGTCGGTTATCGCCGGCATTTCCACGCTCATCCCGAGCGCTCGCTTGTGGAGTTCGAAACCGCGCGGTTTATCGAGCGCGCGCTGCGCGGCTTTGGTTTCGACGAAATTCGCACGGGTGTCGGAACAACCGGCATCCTCGCGACGTTGCGCGGCGGGAAGCCGGGACCGGTGACGCTGCTGCGTGCCGACATGGATGGGCTCCCAGTCGAAGAGCTCAACGAGGTGCCGTATCGTTCGGCCAATACGGGTACGATGCACGCGTGTGGTCACGACGGTCACATGGCGATGCTGCTCGCGGCGGCGCGCGAGCTGTGCGAGCGTCAGGCGGAGGTCCCCGGAACGCTCGTCTTCTGCTTTCAACCCGGCGAAGAGGGACACGCGGGCAATAAGCTGATGATCGACGACGGGGCGCTCGAGAACCCGCACGTCGACCGCACCTTCGCGCTGCATCTCTATAGCGGACTGGAGGCCGGGAAGATCGGCATCCGTGACGGCCCGTTCTTCTCGTCGTCGGATCGCTTCGACATCGAGCTGATCGGGCAAGGCGGCCACGGCGCGATGCCCGAGAAGGCCGTTGATCCGATCGTTGCCGCCGCCGAGTTCATCGCGCTGCTCCAAACCATTGCAAGTCGCGAAGTCGCGCCGGCGGATCCCGTCGTCGTAACGGTCGGTTCGCTGCACGCCGGAACAACGTTTAACGTGATTCCGGAACGCGCCGAGCTGCAGGGGACGGTGCGGGCCTTTGACGACGCGGTGCGCAAGGCGATGCCCGAACGCATCGAACGTCTGCTCGCCGGACTCTGCAGCGCGATGCGACTCGACTATCGTTTCGAATATCGATGGGTCTACCCGCCGACGGTCAACGATCCGGCGATGAACGCGATCGTCCGCGACGTTGCGCGCGCGCTGCTTCGGACGGAGCGGATCGTCGACCCGCACCCGATCGTGATGTGGTCCGAGGATATGGCGTTCATGCAGCAGGAGCGCCCGGGCGCCTATTTTATCGTCGGAGCGAGGGGTAAGGGGATCGGTCACGAGCCGCATCACAGCGCGCGCTTTGACGTCGATGAAAGTGCCTTGGAGATCGGTTTTAAGATGCTGGTCGGTTTGGGACTCCACGGCTAGTGTCGGTGTCGAACGACGGCGTGCGCCGCTACGTTATCGTCGGAAACGGCTTTGCCGGCACGACGGCGGCCGAACAGCTGCGCAAGCACGATCCCGCCTGTGAGATCACGCTCTTCGGCGACGAGCCCTATACGCTCTACAATCGCATCTCGCTCCCGCCGATGCTGCGAAAGCAAATTCCAGAAGCGAAGGTGATGATCCGCAACCTGGCGTGGCACGAAGAGCACCGGATCGCGCTGCACCTGAACACGCACGTCGAGCGCGTTACTCCAGAGGAGCACGTCGTGGTGGTTGACGGGACTTCGTATCCATACGATGCGCTACTCATCGCAACCGGCGGGCGCCCGAATCCGACCGGTAAACCCGGCGGCGACGGCGCGGTCAACTTGTTTCCCTTCCAGTATCTCGACGACACGCGCGCCATCTCCGAACAGATCGACCGAAGTAAGGTTGGCGTCGCGATTGGCGGATCGTTCATCGCCTACGAGCTTGCCGAGGCATTCGCATCCCGGGGCCTCGAGACGCATTGGGTGATGCGCGGTCCGCGCGGATTGCACCGCATCATCGATGAGGACGCCGGCGCGCTGCTCCACGAGGCCGCCGCGGCCGACGGCGTGTTTATGCATTACGGCGAGGAAGTCGAGGAGTTCGTGCGTTCGAACGGCGTCGTCACCAAAGTCCGTACCAACGCCGGCGAGATCGCGGCCGAATGCTACGCCTACGGGTTTGGTCTCGCGATGAACACCGAGCTTTGCGACGATTCGGGTATTGCAACAAGCAAAAACGGAATTCTCTGCGACGACCATCTCGAGACGAACGTTCGCGGGATTTACGCCGCCGGCGACGTTGCGGACTTTTACGATCCGATTCTCGAGATCCGTTATCGCATGGGAACGTGGAACAACGCGGGTGCCCACGGCAAGGTCGTCGCCCTGAACATGATGGGCGGCAGCGAGAAGTACCACGATGTGCCCGAGTACTCGTCGCTGCTCTTCAAGGGCCAGACGATCACGCAATTCGGGCTCGGCACCGACCTGCGCCCGGACCTCGAGATCGCGCGAAAGATCGATCGCGAGAAGAAGTGGTACCGCGCGCTCTTCTTTTGGGAGGATCGTTTGGTCGGCGGATTGATGCTCGGCAAAGGCAACCGCGCCGGCAAACGCAAGTACGTGGAAGCAATCAAATCAAAAGAGCGCTTTCCAAAACCGGAATGGCACAGCATGCTCGACTGGACGGCGTAAAGAAATCGGCGCCTTCTAACCGTTAACGACGCGCTCGACGCAATCCGCGAACTCGTCGACGTCTTGCGGGGTGGTCGCCCAGTGGGTCATCCAGCGGACTTCGGGCAGCGACTCGTCGAAGACGTAGAAGAAGAACTCGCGCTGGATTCGTTCGATGGCCGCGCGGCCGAGCGTTGCGAATATGGCGTTACAGCGAACAGGGCGCGTGACGCGCACGCCGTCGATCCTTCGAACGCGCTCGAGCAGCCGCGCCGCCATCGCGTTGGCGTGTGAGGCGTAGCGCGCCCAGCGGCCGTCGCGCAGCAGCGTGTCGAACTGCGCCGCGATGTAGCGCATCTTCGAGGCCAGCTGCATCGATTGCTTCTGCACGAACGGTGCCGCACCGGCGTGCAGCGCTGGATTGAAAAAGCAGATCGCTTCGCCGAGCATGAGCCCGTTTTTCGTTCCGCCGAAGCTGAGCACGTCGACACCGAGATCGGCCGTTAGCCCGCGCAACGTGGTGCCGAGCGCGACGGCGGCATTGGCGATGCGCGCGCCGTCGACGTGCACGATCAAATCACGCTCATGCGCATACGCGACGAGCTCGCGCAGCTCGTCGATTTCATAGACGCCGCCGAACTCGGTTGCCTGCGAGATCGAGAGCGCGCGCGGCTGGGGGAAGTGCACGTCGTGGGCTGCGTGCAGGTGCGGCTCCACGTCGGCGGGATGCAGCTTGCCGTCATTCGTCGCGATCGGAATCACTTTCGATCCCGCAAAGCGTTCGAACGCGCCGCATTCGTCGGTCTGCAAGTGTGCGGTGGCGGGCGCGAGCACCGCTTCCCAAGGGCGCAGAAGCGAGCTCAGGGCGGCAACGTTTGCACCGGTGCCGTTGAAGGTGAGATAGACGTCCGTCCGCTCGCCGAACTCTCCCTTGAGTCGTTCGACGGCGCGCGCGGTCCAGGCGTCGTCGCCGTAACCGACGGCGTCGCCGTAATTCGCGTCGAGGATCGCTTGCATAATGTCGGGCGCAACCGGTGCGTTGTTGTCGCTGCCGAAACTGCGACGCGCTGAGGCTTCCATGGGTTTTACCTTCCGTGACGGAACGCCGCAGAACCTACCGCGAACTCGCTCGACGTTGGGAGGCGCTCGACGCCCGCATGGAGGACGGGCTGCTCTGCCTCGATGCGGGCGATCCGCGCCTTCCGCGCGTTGCGATTGCGACCGGGCTGCACGGCGACGAGCCGGCGGGGCCGTGGGCGCTGCTCGAGCTCATCGAGACCAACGCGCTCGATCCGCGGTTCGCGTATCGCCTTTGGCCGTGCGTCAATCCGAGCGGTTTCGAATTGCAGACGCGCGAAAACGCCGCCCGCATCGACGTCAACCGCACGTTTGCCGGCGCCGGCGCGTCGCCCGAAGCCGCCGCGGTGCTTGCGGCGAACTCCGGGCAACACTTCGTCCTCTCGCTCGACCTGCACGAAGATTGCGACGCACGCGGATTCTACTGTTACGAATACGGCGGCGGTGAGATCGGCCGCTGCGTGGTCGCGGCGCTGGATGATGCCGGCTTTCCGATCGAGCCGCTCGACGGCGCGCTGATTTTGGCCGGCCCCGCCGAAGACGAACATTATCGTTGCGAACGGGGACGCGCGGTCGCCGATGCCGTTGCCGAAGCCGGCGCGATCGCGGGCGTCTCGTACACCATGGCGCTCGCGGCGGCGGCGCAGCATGCGCTCACGTTTGAAACGCCATCGAAGTACTCGTGGCGCCGGCGGCTCGCGATGCAGCGGGCGGCGGTGCTTGCGGCCATTGCGGCGCTTTTTTGAGGAATCGGCTCGCATGAGGTGTAACTAGTGGCCGATGCCGGACCGCGATCGACTCGAAGTTGACGTCCTCTTCGTAGGCGCCGGGCCTGCGAGCCTGGCGGGGGCGATTCGCCTCGGACAGCTCGCGCAGGCGGCCGGGCGCGCGCTCGAGATTCTGGTGATCGAAAAAGCCGGCGAGATCGGAAACCACGGAATTTCGGGCGCCGTTATGGATCCGCGCGCGCTCGACGAGCTGCTGCCAAACTGGCGCGAAAGCGCGCCGGTGGAATCGGCGGTGACCAGCGATCAACTTTGGTTTCTCACCTCGCGCGGCAAGATCAAAGCGCCGATCACGCCGCCGCCGCTCAACAACCACGGCAAATACGTAACGTCGCTGCAGAAACTCTCCGTCTGGCTCGGCGAACGTGCCGAGGAGGCCGGCGCACAAGTCTTTCCCGCATTCCCCGGCCAAGAGCTGCTCTGGCACGAGCATCGCGTTATCGGCGTGCGCACTGGCGACAAGGGCCTCGACCATAACGGTGTGCCGAAGTCAAACTACGAACCGGGCGCAGACATCATCGCAAAAGTCGTCGTGCTCGGCGAAGGTCCGCGCGGGACGCTCGCAAAGCAGGCGGAGTCGCGGCTGGGACTCTCTGACGGACGCGAGCCGCAAGTCTACGCAGCCGGCGTCAAAGAGCTTTGGCAACTGCCCGACGACCGTTTCAAGGCGGGCGCGGTCATTCACACGCTTGGCTATCCGCTTCCGCCGCAAACGTTCGGCGGCGCATTCCTTTACGGAATGCAGGGCAACGTACTCGACATTGGGATGGTCACCGGATTGGATTATGTGAATCCGACGACCGATCCGCACAACGAGCTCCAACGGCTGAAGCTGCATCCCATCATCGCACGCATGCTCGAAGGCGGCAAGTTGATTCGGTACGGGGCGAAGGCGATTCCCGAAGGCGGCCTCTTTGCGATGCTTCGTCCTTACGGCGACGGATTCGTGATCGTCGGCGACTCGGCCGGTTTCCTAAATGGAATGCGGCTGAAGGGAATCCACCTCGGGATGAAGTCGGGGATGCTCGCCGCCGAGACGATTTGGGAGGCGCTCCTGGCGGGAAGCTGCGACAGCTCGGCGCTTTCCGCTTACGAACGCCGGTTCAAGGAATCGTGGGCGTATAGCGAACTGCGCACGGCGCGTAACTTTCACCAAGGGTTCCACAACGGATTGTTGCCCGGATTGATCAACGCCGCGCTCGCAACGATTACGGGTGGCAAGGGCTTCGGCGTCATCGACAAGCTCGAAGGCGAACCGGGCTACGAACGGATGGCGAAGTTGGGCTTCAACCCCCCACTCACGCCGCGCGCGCCCGTCGACAACGTGCTGACGTTCGACAAGCTGACGGACGTCTACAACAGCGGCACGATGCACGAAGAGAATCAGCCGTCGCACCTCATCGTTTCGGATACGAATATCTGTCGCGACCGCTGCACGGTCGAGTACGGCAATCCGTGCCGGCACTTCTGTCCGGCCGCAGTCTACGAGCCGCTATTCGAGCCGGCGAACGGCAAGTTTGAAGGGCGTTTACAGATCAACTTTACCAACTGCGTACACTGCAAAACCTGCGACATTGCCGATCCCTACCAAATCATCACGTGGGTGCCGCCCCAGGGCGGTGAGGGTCCGGTCTACCTCGGCATGTAGCCGATTCGCTCGAGCGTTCGAGATCCAAGTCGATTTCCGCGGCGCCTGCGGCCAGGCCGGGCTCCGTCGCTCATCCGTCAAAGGATGAGACCGATGCGGGAAAACGGGGGCGACGTCATCGTCATTGGGGCGGGGCTGATCGGGCTGGCGATTGCCTTTGAGCTTGCCGACCGCGGCGCAAGCGTTCGAGTTTTCGATCGAGGCGAGCCGGGGCGTGGTGCGTCGTGGGCCGGCGCCGGGATGCTCGCGCCGTACACCGAGCGCATTACCGACCAAGCAATGCTCGCGCTCTGCACGGCGTCGCTGGCGGAGTATCCGTCCTTCGTGCAGCGCGTGTACACGGCAAGCGGCGTCGACGCGCGACTTCATCTGAATGGCGTTCTCTACGCGGCATTCGACGAGAGCGAGCTTGACGCACTGCATCGCCACGCGCACGACCTCCGCGCGCGCGGAGTCGAGTGCGAAATGCTCGACCGCGTGGGCGTGCTCGCCGCCGAAGCGTGGCTAAGCGCGGGCGTTATCGGAGGCTTGATCAAGTTCGCCGAAGGTTATGTCGATAACCGCCGCCTCGGACGCGCGCTCGTCGGTGCGTGTCAATCGTCGGGCGTCGTTATCGAACGAAGCTCCCGGATTGCCGTGGAGTGCGACGACCGCCGCGTACTCGGCGTGGCGACGGCGCGGGGATTCGTCGCCGCGCGCTCGGTTGTCAACGCCTGTGGCGCCTGGGCAGCGCAGCTCGGCGGCGTGCCGCCATTCTGCGTTCCGCCGATCGAACCGGTGAAGGGCCAGATGATCGCACTTGCGGTTCCCGTAGGATTCGTCCGGCGCGCGACCTGGGTGCCGGGCGCCTATCTCGTGCCGCGCGACGACGGGCGACTGCTGGTTGGCGCCACGGTCGAGCCGGACGGGTTCGACCAGCGCGTGAC
>JBARKF010000053.1:0-3683 GCA_049800655.1 Candidatus Cybelea sp. | reverse complement strand
CGTCTATGTTGTCTCGCGGTTGGGCGTCACCGGCGCCGGCACGACGCCGGACTTTGCGCCGCTCGAGGCGCAGCTGGCAATGCTACGCGAGGTAACGAACAAACCGCTCGCGGTTGGTTTCGGATTGAGCCGCCCCGCTGAAGTGCGACGCGTCGCCGCGCTCGCCGACGGCGTCGTCGTCGGCAGCGCACTCATTGACGCATACGCGCAGGCAAAAGGCGACGAAGCGGCGAGTCGCGTGAGCGAGTTCGTTGGCCCACTCGTTGCCGCCGCTCGACTGGGCTAAGGGCGCCTCGCTCGCCTTACAAGGGTGCGCTATCCCGCGCGCGAAGCAACCTCTGTGAAACGCATTCTTTTATGCGCGGGCTTTGCGCTCGGCGCGTTCTTCTTTGGAGCAATCCAAGCGTCCGCACAAACGACGGCCGCGCCGCCGGTTGACTACGCCACATTTACTAAAGGCCTGACGCCGCAGCACGGCCTCTTCACGATCTGGCGCAAGGGCGGCAAAGTTTATCTCGAGCTGGCCAAGGATCAACTCGACGCCGACTTCATTCAGACGGCGGTGCCGGAGAACGGTGACGGCGGCACCGTCGTCACGCCCGGCCTGCCGTACGTCGAGTTCCCGAGCGCGCGCATCGTGCGTTTCAGCCGCGCCGACGACAAGATCGTCGTAACCTGGCCGAATACGTCGTTTATTGCGACGCCCAACACGCCGGCGGCGCGCGCGATCGCCGCATCGTTTGCGCCCTCAGTCATCGCGACCGCGCCAGTCGTTGCGCAAGACGCCGCGAGCGGGCGTGTCATCTTCGACGCTTCCTACCTGCTCGGCGACGTTTTGGACATCACCGATGCCTTCCGCGCGGCGCTCAATACCGACGCAAAGGCGGGATCCGCGTACCGGCTCGACGACACGCGCTCGTACTTTGGGGTGACCAAAGCCTTTCCGGAGAACGTCATCGTCGAGGCCGATCAAACTTTCACATCAGCCCAGCCACCTGACGCCTTCGATAACGTGATCGACGCGCGTGCGGTTCAGATCGACGTCAAATATAACATCGCGCAGGCTCCGCCGCTAGGAAGCTATCTGCCGCGCCTGGCGGACGATCGCGTCGGCTATTATCCGAACATCCAACTCGAATACGATGCCGATAACGTTCACGAGCGCCAAGTGCGGTATATCGCTCGCTGGAACCTCGCGCGTCATCCGATGGTCTACTACATCAGCAACACGGTTCCGGTACAGTACCGGGAGACGATTCGCCAAGCACTGTTAACCTGGAACAACGCCTTTGCGCCCATCGGCTATCCCAATGCGGTCGTCGTGAAGGAGCAGCCGGACGATCCGAACTGGGATCCCGACGACATCCGCTACAACACCGTGCATTGGCTGACGCTCGCCTACGGCGGTGGCTACGCGCAAGCCGGGCTCGTTTGGGATCCGCGCACCGGCGAGCTGATTCACACGTCGATCGTCGTCGACGCCGACCTGATGCGCTTTGGCTATGTGGAAGGGATGGATTTCGTTGATCCGGTTCGCGCTTCTGACGATCCGCAAGGTTTTGCAGCGCGCGAAGGCGCCTATGCGGCCGGCGCCAGGGCCTCGGCGATGTTCGGGCTAACGGCGCTTTGGGCGACCGACCAGATAACGCCCGGACAAATCCCGCCGCGTTATGCGCTCGATTTCCTCAAGGCGATCGTGTTGCACGAATCGGGCCACAACTGGGGCCTCCAGCATAACTTCATCGCGTCGGAGGCCTACTCGTCGGCGCAGGTTCGCTCGAAGAGCTTCACCGATCGGCACGGTCTCGCCAACTCGGTCATGGAATACACACCCGTCAACGTCTGGCCGAAGGGAACCTCGACCGGCGACTACTTTCAGACGGTGCTCGGTCCGTACGATTACTATGCGATCAAGTACGGCTACGCCGCGATTCCCGGTGCCACGACACCGCAACAGGAACGGCCAACCCTGTTGCGATGGGCCTCGGCGTGGTCGAATCCATGGTACCGGTTCGCGATGGACGAAGATGTCCACTGGTCCTCCGGACACGCGATCGACCCGCGCATCGATCAGTTCGATCTCACCAACGACAATCTCAACTGGTGCGAGGCGCAGATACGCATCTCGAAGACGATCTTACGCGCCATGCCACAGCGCTTTCTGCAAAATGAAGCGAATCATGATGCACTGCGCGAGGCATTCCAGCTTGCGCTCTCCCGCGCTTTGAGCTGCACGAACGTTGCTTGGCACTATATCGGCGGCGAAGAGCTCTCACGCGCGCACGTCGGCGATCCCGGCTCGATGCCTCCGCTCACGCCGGTTCCGCGCAGCGAATCGAAACGCGCGTTCGCATTTCTCGACGCGCATCTCTTCTCTTCCTCGGCGTGGAACTTGTCGCCGTCGCTTTTGCGCCAACTGGTCTACACGGAGTGGGTAACCGACCTCCCGACACCGGCGTGGGCGTACAATCCTCCGATGCGCCACGACGAACCGATTGCGCAGATCGTCGAAAGCCTCCAGGAGCGAACGCTTAGCTCGATCTTCAGTCCGATCTTGCTTCAGCGTCTCGACGATCTCTCGCTCAAGTATGGCAGCAGCACCACGATGAGCCTCAGCGATGCGTTCGCATGGACGCAGAGCGCGGTCTTCGGCGACCTTCGCAGCAAGAACGTGAGCTCGATGGGGGAGGTGCATCGCACCCTGCAACAATGGTATGTGCGCATGCTGGCGCAGATGCTCGTCGCACCGAAGCCGGGAACGCCCTACGACGCGCAGTCGCTCGCGCGAGCGGAGCTCGTGGCCCTGCGCAACCAAGCCCGGGCGACGCGGCAACGGTCAGGGCTCGACGACCTGACTAACGCGCATCTTGCTGCGCTTGAGGCCGTTGCCGATCAGGCTCTTTCCGCCCGAATGGCCGTTCCGCCGCCGATGCCGGCCGGCGCATCGTCGACTGAATAACCTGCGCCGGTAGGCTCGCTCCGAGCGCATCGATGACGTCGCCGGCAACGACGCCGGCGGGCCGCGCCTCCGCTGCACGCTGTCCGGCCAAGCCGTGCCAGTAGGCTCCGACGCAAGCGGCGCCGAGCGGCGAGAGTCCCTGCGACATGAGGGTCGCGATGATGCCGGTGAGCACGTCGCCGGTGCCCGCCGTCGCCAGCGCATTTGTGCCGGTTGGATTGATATGCACCGGTCCGATGCCGTCGTAGATCAACGTGTCGGAGCCCTTAAGCAGCGTCGTGATTCCGGTTCGCGCGACGAACTCGCGGATGCGCTCGATGCGAGTCCCGGGGGCTATCGTTCCGCGCCCCGATAAACGCGCAAACTCGCCCGCGTGCGGGGTTACGACGCACGGCTTGTTGCGCAGCAGCTCGAGCCGTTTGCTCAAATGAAAGAGACCGCTCGCGTCGACCACGATCGGCAACTCGTTGGCTTTCAAGAAGAGTTCGAAGATCTTCCCGGTGCGATCGTCGAGTCCGAGTCCGGGGCCGATCGCGATTGCGCCGTTGCGCTTGGAGAGCTCGAGCAGCTCTTTCACGATGGCTTCGGGCGGTGCGGTCTCGGAGAGCTCGACGACCACCTGCTCGACGAGGTGCGCGCGCAACGCGGTTGCAGCCGAGCTCGGCGTGGCGACCGTCACGTACCCGGCTCCGGCGCGCGCAGCGGCGCGCGCGCAGAGCACCGC
>JBARKF010000052.1:0-14875 GCA_049800655.1 Candidatus Cybelea sp. | reverse complement strand
GTTGTACCGTGAACGTCGTGTAATACTCGCCGGAACTGGTTTGAACGTCGGACGTGACCGTATACTGTTGCGCGGCGCCGGCGGCGGTTCTGATCGACGCGATGCGCGCGCCCGAGTTCATGAACGTCTCGGTGGGGGTGCCGTGTGCCAAGTACGACGTTGCCGTTTCGCGATCGCCACGAGCGAGTGCGCCGAGATACGAGCGCACGACTGCGGCAGCTCGGGTGTCGCCCGACGGCGCGGCAGTGTGCTCGGGCGGCGCGGCGGTATGCACCGGCGGCGCAGCGGTGCGCACGGGCACTGCAGCGACCGGCGCTGCCGGAATAGGCGTTGCCTGAGTGATTGAAGGCGTCTTCGGCGTGGCTGAGGGCTGGGAAGTCGTTGCCGCAAGCAACTTCTTTGGCGCCGGCGTCGCGTGCCTTGCTCGGGCTGTAGGGGTTACCGAGGGTGCAGGCGAGACAGTTGCGCTGCGCAGCGGCGTTGGCGACGCGGACGATGTAGGCGAAGCCAACGGCGCCGGTGTCGCCGTCGGTGGCGGGGTAACCGGCAGTGGCGTCGTCTCCGGCGGCGTGAGAACGGCTACCGTCGATGGCGCCGCCGCCGGCGTGCCGCGCGAACCTCCGAAGAAATGCGCTAACACCCCGCCGAGTAGTAAACCGGCCAAAACGACGACGAGCACGAGCGGAAAGAGCGGCAGTCCGCCTCCGCCGGATTCATCGTCGGATCGACGACGTCGCGGAGGCTCTCTCACCCTTACGAAAGGCTCTGCGTCAACCGCTCGGCAAGCGCCTCGCGCACGACGGCGGGAAGCGCATCAATCGAATCGGGACGCGCAGCGACGAAGTCGGTCGTCGCTTCCTTGAGTAGGTCGGGGCTCGCGAGAGCGTACTGCACCAATGCACCAGTCGCTGCGGGCTCGCGCCGGGCGATCGCATCCAGCGTCGTGCCCGCGCCTTCGGCCGCGTCCTCGGAGGACTCGCCGCGCTCGCGAAACGCCGCGAATACGGCTTCACAGAACGCCGCAACAACGTTCGGCGGCATGGTCGCAAGCTCACGTTGGTAGAAGGCGGCGAGATCCGTCTCGTCCATCTTCGCGAGAAGCTTCACGACTACACCTGCCAGCGTGTCGGCTGGCACGTTCCCGAAGGACATTCGTTGCATTCATTTATCCCTGCCGGCAGGCAGCTCCTCGATGCAGCAGAAATTGTCACTCTGATGATCCGCGTGAAGGTTCCGCTCGACCTCCACGCCGTCGCAGTCGGCGGCTCGGGCGCCTTTGCGCTCGCGACGCCGCTGCGCGTTCGCGACCTCCTGGCGTTTGCGGTCCGCGAAGCGATCGGCGCGCGCGCGCCGTACGATAAGTTCTCGCGCAGCGTTCATCGGACGCTCGCGGGCCTGGCCTCGGGCGATTTCATTATCGACGTTGACGGACGCACTTTCACCGACGCCGAAGCGATCATCGTCTGCGAAGGCACCGCGGACGTCCGATTTTTCCTCAGCAAGCGACGCCGTACGGCGCTCCATCGCCGATAGAACTCTGTACGACTCGCTCTTGCAGTGAGTGATACTGTAGAAGTAAGCCACCTGCGAAGAAACGGAGTTCACCACCTTGCTCGAGGTTGCCCTGCTTGCCGCGCTCGCCGTCGCGCCGCAAGCCGCATCCACCGATCTCCAATACGCTACCACGGGCGAGGATCTTTACCGGATCGAGGCGACCGGAACGTTCACGCGCGTCTCCTATGCCGGCACCGAGCGCCTATCGATCGCGCGAGAAGGGACATCCGTTCGCTTCGCAGCGAGCGCCCAGTACACGCGACAGGGTCCCGATGGCAAGACGCGGGGCGAGGCGCGGTTCGTGCAAGTACTTCAACCGAACGGAAGTTTTGTGGACCGCGTCGACAACGACCCCGACTTTCTGACGATCCTCAATCAGCCGTTTGCCGTTTGGATCGACGGGCCCACGATGCGCGATCTGCGTGCCATGCGGGGGCGTGTGCCCTTCTCGGCGGCATCGCCGCTCGGCGACGCAACGCTCTTACAGGGCTTTCTGCGCCCCGGCGTCGCCGGTCCGATCGATGGAGATCCTACAGTAGCGGTTCGCTTCGAAGCGCAGGGGCCGATGAGCGGAACGCTGCCGGGGTATGCGGATGCGACCGTCTCCGGAACGATGCGAATGGATGGAACCGCCTACTACGCGCTCAATGGCGCAGACCTGTTGGCGTTTAGCGTCACGCTCACACTCGACGCACGGCTCGCTCAGGGGCGGGCGGCGGCTTCGGTGCCGGTACGGATAACGTACCGGCGCTCGATGCGCGCTACGTCTAGAACGCCTCCACCAGTTCCACTTGCAACGGGTGGCGGAACGGTTGCTCCCGCAACTCCGTAAGTGCGGTGAAGGCAAGATGGTTCTGGTGGCAGTCGATCAGCATCTCGATCCCGCGCTTAACGCAGCCGGTCTCCTCAACGTATTTTGCCAGCTTCTTCCTGAAGTAGGCATGCGGATCGCGTAGCACTTTGGCGTAATACGGATCGTTGGTGAGGCCTGCCGGATCGACTCCGTCTTTTGGCACGAGCCATACGAACCACGGATCCTCGCTTTGGCGGTACCCGATGAGCGCAAGCGGGAGCGCTCGTGCAGAGTGAATGTCCGGTAAAAAGCTGCACATGGTGTACGCGTCCAACGAAATCTCCGTGGGTTCTATGGCTTGCTGCATTTGAGCCTACCTCTCTAAAAAAAAATCCGCTTCTCTCCCAGCGAGACGAAGCGGTTTTCTCACATCAGCGACGGGCCGAAGCCCGGACCGAAAGCGGCATGGCGATGCTTTAGGAGGAACGCCCAAAACCCCCTGCGCGAGGCCGACCGGCCGGTCACCGCTTTCAGGAGTTTTTAGGACCAGTGTGAAACCACGGCCGTAGCAGTGGTGGTCCGGGGCACTGTATGAGCGCGCTCGCACCACTCCTTACGGGAGTATACGTGCCTTCAGCGATGACGTCCGGGCGAACTCCGGCGACGAAGCCCCCGGCCGGTTCTGGGCCTAGCGTCCAGAACTTCGAGCGAATCGTCGACGATTACCAGCGGCGCCTCTATGGCTTCGCCTTGCGAATGACCGGCAATCGCGAAGACGCCGAGGAGATCGTCCAGGATGCCTTCGTCCGCGCCTACCGCGCGCTTGGCAAGATGTCCCCCGAGCAGCGCGCCGACCTGCGGCTCCAACCCTGGCTCTACACGATCACACTCAACGTTACGCGCAATCGGCTGCGCAGCAAACGTCCCTCCAACGTGGCGCTCGACGCGCTCGCCGATCCCGACGCCATCCTGCGCGAATCAAATGAAGGTCCTCCCCAGCCCGAAGCGATCGTCGAGCAGAATACCGAGATCGCGTTGGTCGAGCGAGCCTTACTGCAGCTGCCGATGCACCTGCGCGCTGCGGCGACGCTGCGTTTCATCGAAGGCCGCAGCCACCCTGAGATTGCCGAGATTCTGAATCAGCCGATCGGCACGGTTAAGTCACACGTTCATCGCGCCGTGCGAATTCTGCGGCGCATTCTCGGCCCGCAAATCGGGCGATTCACCCCCGAAGGAGTCCCTCAACATGCGTTGTCGTGAGGTAGAAGCGCTCTGGGATGAGCTGCGCGGCGAGTGCCTAGCTTCGCTGAAAAAGACCGTCCACAGCCACCTGAGCGCCTGCCCTTCCTGTCAGGCAATGTACGAGGAGTACGAAGGAGTCGCGTTCTGCCTCTCGTGCCTCCCGCGCCCCGAGCCGTCATGCGACTTCGCGAAGAAAGTCGTCGAGCACATCGCGGCTCTTAAAGGAAAGGTCTATCCGCCGATCGTGCTCTCGGCAATCACGACACCGGTCGGCCGCCTTTACGTCGGTTTCAAGTCGGATCGCATCGCCTACGTCAGCCTCGATACGGGCGACGCCGAGGCCGATGTCCTTGCGCGTGCCGAGCGCCGTTTGCATCGCCAGGTCGTCCGCGGTGAGGCGCCGGCGTGGCTGGTTCGCGCCCTCGATCGGTTTTTCAACACCTGGACGATTGACGACGCGGTTGTCGACATCAGCGACCTCACGCCGTTTGAGCAAGCGGTGCTCCGCGCAGCCGCTCAGATCCCGCCCGGCGAGGTCCGCTCGTACTCGTGGGTTGCGTCGCAGATCGGTCGACCGAAAGCGGCGCGCGCGGTTGGGCGCGTCATGGCTCGCAACCCGATGCCGTTGCTTTTCCCGTGTCATCGCGTCGTCGACTCATCAGGAGATCTGCACAACTATTTCTACGGACTCGAGATGAAAGCTCGACTGCTCGAAATGGAGGGCTACCGCCCTTAGACGCCAACCTTAACAAAGGTGGCGATAATGGCATCCTCGTTAAGATGAGCGACCCTCGGGTCGCGGCCATACCCGACATCCACGGGCACGCGAAGGGCGAGCACCGGCCTTACACTGAGGAGCGACCGATTGCGTATTCCGCACGGATGCTTTTTCTTTGGTTTTACCATGCATGCCGGCGCGCGTCGCCGCGCTTTTTGATGGTCGCCGATCACGCCAACTATCTAACGTTTGAAGATCCCGGCGCGGTCAACACGCTGCGCCGCGCGCTCAAGCTCGCACAGGCCGGCGATTTGCTTGGCGCCGCCGAGACCGCCGGGGTAGACCTCCCGCACGCCGCGATCGTTTCCGAAGGACTGCGGCGCGGCATGCGCTTCTCAATCGGCGCCGAGATCGATAACGATCCTCGCGCGCGCCCCGATGCGCAAAATATCGTCGATGCGATGCGTCCCGACGGCATCATCCGGTCGGTGCACTTCGTTCCCATCGCGCACCCGGAAAAAGGCGCCGATTGGCTCTGGCCGTTCGACAATGAAGAGTTTAGCGCGCTCCATGACGTCGTCGGGACCGATACGCTCTGGGACCTCTATATCGCCAAACTGGTGGACGATCTGGAAAGGCTGCCCACCCACGTGGTCGGGCACTTCTATGTGCCCGCAACCTTCGGCCGTTGGCCGGCGCAAAAGCGACTCGAAGAGTACGAGGACCGTATGCTCGACGTCGCGCATCGGCGCGGCCTCGCTATAGAAATCAATACCCGCTTCCTCTATCGCGATCACCCCGAAGAGCGCAAGAAAAAGTACCTTGAAGCCAACGCGCGACTGGCCCGCAAGGCGAAAGCCCGCGGAGTTGGAATCGCCGTCGGATCGGATGCGCATAGTCCGAAGGACCAAGGGAACGCGTTCGACGTTATCCTCAAGCTGCTCGATGACGCCCGAATTAACGAACTCGTCTTTCCGGTTGCGGGCCGATTAGCCAGAGTCGCGCTGCGCGCGACGCGCGAGCATCTGGAAGCGCAGGCACAGGCCCGGCGGCAGCCGAGTACGCCCGGCAGCAGCATCACCGGCTACAGCCGCGCCGAACTCGGCCTTCCCGAAGAGGCCGAGGCGGCCGGACGTCGCGACGGTGCCCGAGCTTCGCGGGCGGTCGGTCCGAAGAAGCGCGCAAGCGACGCCACGCGGATTTCGAAACGCTCGCCCACGGCTGGGCCGCCGAAGACGAGCTCGTCGCGGCGCAGCGCGGATTCAAGCTTGTCCGCGGGAAAGGCGAAGGCTGCTCGGATTGAAAAGCCGGGTACTTCGCAGAAACAGAAAAGCGGCAAGCAACAAACCATTCCCGCCAAAAAAAGCTCGCCCGCCGTAAAGAGCAAGAAGGCGCCGTCAAACCGATCCGCGAGCGCAGGCAAAGCCTCGCCGAGTCGAGGCGGAACGAAGAAGGCGGCTACGAAAAAATCGCCCGCCCGTAAGGCGCCGGCTCGCAAAGCGCCGGCTAAGAAGGTGGCTCGAAAGAAGGCACCGGCAGGCATTGCGCGCAAGCCCAAGCCGAAAGCCGGGTACCCTAAGAAGAGCGTCAAAAAGAAGAAGAGCGCGGCGAAGCGCCGCTAGCCACCAGCTTTATAGGGGATTACAGCATTGGCGGATATTGTGCGCCTAAGGAATGTCGCTTTCGTCGGACCCCACCATGCGGGGAAGACGACGCTGGTCGAAGCGATTCTCGCCCTTACCGGAGCGATCGGACGGCGAGGATCGATTGGAGACGGCACGACCGTAACCGACCATGAGCCCGAGGACGTGGCGCATCTGCAATCAACCACCGTCGGCTTCGCGCATACCGCCGCCAACGGCGTCGATATCTCGATCGTGGATGCGCCCGGCTTCGTCGACTTCGCAGAAGAAATGAAGCAAGCTTTGGCGGGTGTTGATGCGGCGGTCGTGGTGGTCGAGGCGGATCCCGGCCGCATCGTCCAGACGCAAGCGATCGTCGATTACTTGGAATCGACGCGCATGCCGCACATCTTCGTCATCAACAAGATGGATCGGCCGGGTGCGGACTTTTCCGAGACACTCGCGGCGTTACAAAGCGCGTACGGGAGGCACGTCGTCGCCGAACAACTGCCGTTAGGAAATGCCGAGCACTTCGACGGCTTTGTCGATCTCGCTCAAATGAAAGCGTTCCGTTTCGCCGGCGATATCGGTGCGGGGACGTTCTCCGAAAGCGAAGAGCCGGTGCCGGCGGCGGTTGAAGCCGAGGCCAGGCGCATGCATAGCGAGCTGCTCGAAGCCATGGCCGACTTCGACGATCACCTCATGGAGGAGCTGCTCGAGGGTATCGAGCCGCCGCTGGAGGAGATCGAACGCGATCTCTGCGAGGAGTGTTCGCACGATCAGGTCGTCCCGGTTCTCGTCTCGGCGGGTCTCTCAGGGGCAGGCGTCGCCGCACTGGTGCGCGCGATCGAAAAGTGGTTCCCGTCGCCCGCGCAGGCCCCGCATCCCGATGCCGAAGGGCGACCCATCGATCCCGATCCGAACGCTCCCGTCGTCGCCCGCATCATCAAGACGTCGATTCATCCGCAGAGCGGAAAGCTCTCGATCGCGCGCGTACTCTCCGGCACGATCAAATCGGATGCAACACTGACGAACATCAGCCGGCGAGACGAGAAAGTCCGCCTCGGCGGCCTCTATCGTCTTCAAGGAAAGAAACAGGAAGCGATCCCGGAAGCGGGGCCTGGTACGATCGTCGCATTCGCGCGGCTCGAATCGGTCGCAACCGGCGATACCCTCACCTCAAACGGGCACAAGGTGCTCCTGCCCCGCGTTACCGTCGCCCATCCGGTCTTCGCCGTCGCGATTAAGCCGAAGGAGCGCATCGACGAGGCCAAGATTTCGCAGATGCTCGCGCGCATCGTTGACGAAGACCCTGCGCTGCGGCTCGAGCGTGCCGACGTGACGCACGAGTTGCTGCTCTTGGGCAGTGGGGAGCAGCACGTCGCGATCGCGGTCGAACGGCTCGCGCGCAAATACAAAGTCGAAGTCGAGACCGCAGCCCCGACGATTCCCTACCAAGAGACGATCACGGGCGGCACCGAGATACACTCGCGCTACAAGCATCAGACCGGCGGCCATGGTCAGTTCGGCGACGTGTGGCTGCGTTTCGAGCCGCGAGAGCGCGGCGCCGGCGTGACATTTGAAGAGAAAATCGTCGGCGGCGTCGTCCCGCGCCAGTTCATTCCCGCCGTCGAAAAAGGCGTGCGCGAAGCGCTCTCGCACGGCGCAAGCGGCTACCCGGTGACCGATCTTCACGTGACGCTCTTCGACGGCCAATACCACGACGTCGATTCGAGCGAGCAGTCGTTCAAGACCGCCGCGGGGATGGGCGTACGCGAAGCGCTGCCCAAGTGCAGTCCCGTCGTGCTCGAACCGATCGCGCACGTCAGTGTTATCGTCCCGACCACGTATACCTCGACCGTCATTCAGCAACTCACCGGCAAACGCGGCCAAATTCTCGGAATGAACCCGGCCGACGACCGGCCGGGGCTCGACGTCGTCGAGGCCTACGTCCCCGCGGTCGAACTCTCACGCTACATCACCGAGCTGCGAACGGCAACGCAGGGGCTCGGCACGTACGGCTGGCGCCACGAGCGCTACGATCCGGTGCCCGGCAATCGCGTCGCGCCAAAAGCCGCGGTGTAGGTTCTTATTGCGAAAAGGCCTACGGTGGCGATTGCGTCGTGCTCGGGTCGTTCGTCGCGCCTCCGTGTGGCGTGAAATTTAAACTCTGCCTCTTCGCGACGCTAATCGTTGCGACCGCATGCTCGAAAACGAGCAATGGGCCGGCCGGGGCGCGGCATTCGTGGACGCAGCCGGGATTCTTGCGCGTCGCCATTCAGGCGGAGATGAAGAATCTCAATCCGCTTTTGAATTCGAACACGACCGACGGGTTCGTCGACCGTCTCATGTTCGAGCCGCTGCTCACCGCCGATCCCAAGGGCAATCCGCTGCCAATGCTGGCGACGCGAGTGCCGACGCTTGAGAACCACGACATCTCTCCGGACGGTTTGACGGTCACCTACCGCCTAAACCAGAGAGCGCGCTGGACCGACGGGGTTCTGGTGACGTCGCGCGACGTCAAATGGTCGTGGCAAGCGATCATGAACCCCGACAACAACGTCGTTTCGCGTCACGGGTACGATTTCGTCGCGTCGATCGATACCCCGAACCCATCTACCGTAATCGTCCACTTGAAGCGCCGCTTCTCGCCGTTCGTCAACACGTTCTTTGCCGAGAGCGATCAGCCGTATATGATCGCTCCCGCGCACGTGCTGGCCGCGTATCCGAACATCAATCAGGTTTCGTTCAATAGCAATCCCTCGGTGAGTGATGGGCCGTTCAAGTTCGCCGAGTGGGCACACGGCGATCACGTCACGCTGGTTCGGAACGACGGATTTTTTATGGGCAGACCAAAGCTCGAGCGCGTCCAGATCAAGGTCGTTCCCGACGAAGACACCACGATCAATCTACTGCGAACCCACGCGATCGACTATATGTTCCAGGCATCCCAGGAGACCTACGATGCGGTACGTCAGGTGCACGACGTTTCGATCGTTTGGGTCAATGTGAACGGATACTCGTACATCCAGTTGAATCTGTCGCGGCCCTTCCTGGCCGATCCGCGCGTTCGCCTGGCCATCGCCTACGCAGTCGACAAGAACGAGCTGGTGCGAACCCTGACCTTCGGCACACAGACGTTGGCGACCGCGGATATCCCAGATTGGATGTGGGCCTTCAATCCGAGCCTGCGGAACTATCCCCACGATCCCGCCGAGGCGCGCTCGCTCCTACGGCAGGCCGGCTGGGCTCCGGGGCCCGACGGCGTCATGCGCAAAGCGGGGCAACGCCTTAGCCTGGTCATCGTAACGAACAACTCGAACGTGACGCGGCGCCGTGAATCGCTGGAGGTTCAAGCCATGCTGCGCCAGATCGGCATTGATACGGAGCTTAAGTCCTACCCGGGGGACGTGCTCTTCGCTCCTGCGGGGATGGGCGGCATCCTGCAGCTGGGCAAGTTCGATCTCACGGTCTCCGGGTGGTACGCCGGGGTCGATCCCGACAACAGCTCGCAGTTGATGTGTGAGAATTTTCCGCCGAGCGGGTACAACTACTCACGCTACTGCAGCCCAGCAATGCAAGCCGCTCAACATATCGCTTTGACCCATTACGACCGCCCCACTCGCGTTGCCGCCTACTATCAAACGCAAGCGCTGGTGATGCGCGATATCCCCGCACTCTACATTTACTACCTGCGTCAGATGGAGCCGATCAGCGTCGATTTTCACGGCTTCGATCCCAACCCCGTCGAAGAATCTTGGAACGCGTGGGAATGGAGCATTTAGGCCTACCCGACCTTACATGGCTGCGTAAGATCATCGTGGAGCGAGCGCTGACACGGGGCGATTACGTACTTGCCGGCGGCGCCCGCAGCGACTACTACATCGACAAGTTCAGCCTCTTCTCCGATCCAACCGTCCTGCGTCGGATCGCGCGTTTCTTCACGCCGATCATCGCCGATGTGAATCCCGATCTGGTTGCCGGAACCGAACTAGGAGGCGTCGTCATCGCGACCGCAGTCTCGCAGATGTCCGGCATACCGATGATCGCGGTGCGCAAGAAGCCCAAAGCCTATGGCGCCTTTGCCAACGAATACGTCGAAGGACCGTATCAATCCGGCCAGCACGTGTTGCTGCTCGAAGACGTCGTGACCAATGGGCGTGAGCTGCTCGCGGCAGTTGCGCGGCTGCGCGAACTCGGATTGCAGGTTACGCCCTACGCCGTCATCAGCCGAGGCCTTGCGCCGGTACGAGCGCTGATTCAGTTCTCGCTGCCGCGCGGCGAGCCGAAAACGGAAAACTGAAGTCCATCGTCGGCAGCGTCGATGCGACCGGCAAAGTGTCGCTTCGCCGCGCCGATCAAAGCCTCTCCGCTATATGCGGACCCGTAATGCGTGAGAACGAGGCGCCGCGCAGCCGCGCGGCATGCCATCTCGCCGGCCTCTTCGGCCGACGAATGTCCGCGTTTGCCCTCCTCGCCCGCCAGGCCGAGCGAGGCTTCAGCGAGCAAGAGTCCGGTCTCGCGCGCAAGCTCCACGACCGTGTCGCAAGGCGCCGTATCGGACGAATAGGTGATGCTTCTCCCCTCGCATTCGACGCGCACGGCGAAGCCCTCGATATAGTGTTGTGTCGGTGCAAAGGTGAGCTGCAGCTCTTCGATCGCCAACGTCACCGTTGGGTCGTACTCGCGTACGTCGTAGACCGCGTCGAAGAAGTCGGCCGACGCATCGGGCGAGACCGCTTGGCGGAGCACGTCGAGCGCGCGCCCGCCGCCCGGAGGAAGGAAGACCGGAAGACGTTCCGCGCACGCGAGCGGCCCGTATTTCAGCCCCTGCCGGAGCGGGACGAGATCGAAAAAATGGTCGGCGTGCATGTGCGAGACGACGATCGCGTCGAGCCGAGTGTACTCCGTGACGAGTTGCAGCTTTGCCACCGAACCCGTTCCGATATCCAAAAGCACGGCGGCGTCACCTCCCTCGACTAGATAGGCGCTGCAGGCGCGGCCGGGCCGCGGCATCGCCGTGCTCGACCCCACGATGCGCAGCGTCAATCCAGCGATTCGAGTACCTCCTCGGCGTGCTCGCTGACGTCGACCTTCGGCCAGACTCGCACGATCGTCCCGGTAGCATCGATTAAGAACGTCGAGCGACCGTTCACGCCGAAGGCCTTGTAGAGCTTTGACTCCGTGTCGGCGAGGAGCGGAAACGGAATCGCGAACTTGTTCTTGAAACGCTGGTGAGACTCAACGGAATCGCGGCTGACGCCGATGATCCGCGCGTTCTTCTCTTCGAACTGATCGTAGATGTCGCGAAACTGCGAGGCCTCGCTGGTGCAGCCGGGCGTGTCGTCCTTTGGATAAAAATAAAGGACGAGCGGGCCGCCGAGCAGAGCCGTCGTGGTCACCTCCGAGCCTCGATCGTCGAGCACCGTTACTTCAGGGAGTCGATCGCCTTCGCCAAGCATTCTTTTGGCCTTTCTAGAAGCAAGAGTGGTGTCTGCACCTCATCCATTGGCGCAACGCCTTATCGAACGCCTGCAGTCGGTTCCCGGCCGGCGAATTCTCGACTTCGCGTCGGGAAGCGGACGAAATCGTAAGGCGCTGGAACGTGCGGGATTTACCGTTGTCGCGGTCGACGACCGGACCGCGGTATCGAGCGCGCCGTTGGCCGGCATAACGCAAAGCTTTGCCGCGGCCATCTCGACGCACGGGCTCCTGCACGGCGTCCCGTCGACAATTGTCGCGAACGTTCGCTCGATTGCCGAGCGTCTCGACCGCAGCGGCTTGTTGTACGCGACCTTCGGGTCGACGCACGACGCGCGCTTCGGGAACGGCCTGCGCATCGACGCGTCGACCTTTGCCCCGATCGACGGCGACGAGCAGGGCGTCGCTCACGCCTTTTTCGATCGCGCGCAACTACGGTCGCTGCTCGCGCCCTACCTCGAGATCGAATCGTTGGACGAGCACGGCGTTGACGCGTTCGCGGCGAAGTCGGCACATCGAGTGCGCCCCCTCGCCGGCGCTAAGCACTGGTTCGTCATCGCGCGAAAAGCGTGACGCCGCGCGCGCTGCTTTGTCTGGCGCTGGCGATTGGGTTCGCCGGCTGCTCGCAGCCCGGCCTCCGCCATACTTCCGGATCGAAGCTCGTTTTCAGCGGGCTTGCCGGGGAGCCGGATTCGTTGAACCCGATGTTCTCCAACGAAGCCGACACGCTGAACTTCAGCCACCTATACATGTCGTATCTCGTCGAGAACGACGACCGCAACGACACAATTCCGGAGATCGCGCAGCAGGTGCCGACGCTTGCCAACGGCGGCATCTCGCGCGATCAGCTGACCGTGACCTACCACATTCGGCGGAACGTTCGTTGGCAAGACGGCGTGCCGCTGACTGCGCAGGACGTCGTTTTCTCCTATGACGCGATCGTCAATCCGCGTAACAACGTTGCGACGCGCGTGGGCTACGCCGAGGTGCGCGCGATTCGCGCCGTCGGCGATTATACGGTCGACGTTCGCCTCCGGCGGCGCTTCTCGCCCTTCGTGCAGTATTTCTTCGGCCCGCAAGGCGTCGGCGCCATCATGCCGGCGCATCTGCTCCAAGGGCACGCCGATCTCAATCGCGTCGCCTACAACGCACGGCCGGTCGGCGCGGGGCCGTTTCAAATCGTACGCTGGACGCGCGGCGACAGCATCACGCTCGCCGCCAACCCGCTCTACTGGCGCGGGAAGCCGCGGATCGATCGTCTCGTCTATCGCATCATTCCCGATCCGAACACCCGGCTCGAGCAGTTGCGCACCGGCGAGGTTGACGCATACTTCGATGTGGACCCGCAGCTCTTGCCGCAAGTGCGATCGATTCCCGGGGTTCACATCGCACTCACGGCGGTCAACGACCTGCATCTCTTGCGTTTCAATCTTCGCGATCCGGCGCTACGCGACGTCAACGTCCGCCGGGCGATCGCGATGAGCATCGACCGGCAAACGCTGCTCTCGGCCGCAACGCACGGGAGCGGCGTGCTCGTCGATGCCGATCAGCCGAGCAACGGCTGGGCGCACGACGCATCGCTGCCGTCCATTGGTTACGACCCGGCCGGCGCGAAACGGCTGCTGCGCGGCCGTTCGCTCGACCTCACTCTCGCGATCGCGCCGCAGATCATCAACGGCTCAACGCTGGTCGCTGCGATTCTCCAAGAAGATCTGCGCCGGATCGGCGTTCGGGCAACGATCAAGCAGTATCCGAGCGGAATGTTCTACGGAGCGGCGGCCGGGGGCGGCGTACTCGCCGGTGGACGCTACCAGCTAGCCTACGATGCATGGTGGGTGCTCGGCGGCGACCCCAACGACTCGTGGAACGTCGGATGCAGTCAAATGCCGCCAAATGGGCTGAACTACTCGTTTTGGTGCGACGCGCCCGCCGACGCTGCGATTCGAGGCGCCTTGGCGACCGTCGACCGGCCGGCACGCAAAGCCGACTACGCCCGCGTCCAGCGCGCGATCGCGACCGAGCTTCCGTTCTTCACGCTTTGGCAAGTGCAGATTCCCGACGCTTACCGAAGCTATGTGCACGGTATCGCGCCCGCGCCCTTCGGCTCGACCTTCTGGAACGCTTGGAGCTGGCGCGTCGATAGTTTAGGAACGCGTTGAGATCAGATTCTCCATCGGGCTAGAGGCGTTGGCATAGAGCCGTTTCTCCATGCGCCCCGCCAAGAAAGCTTGACGTCCCGCGATAACGGCGTGCTTCATCGCGGCGGCCATCAGCACCGGATCGCGCGCGCTCGCGATGCCGGTGTTCATCAAGAGTGCGTCGACGCCGAGTTCCATCGCAATCGCGGCGTCGGAGGCCGTTCCCACGCCGGCGTCGACGATCACCGGCACGGTCGCACGCTCTTTGATGATGCGGATGGAGTACGGATTGCAAACGCCGAGTCCGCTTCCGATGGGCGCGGCGAGCGGCATCACAGCAGCGCACCCCACTTCTTCGAGCTGCCGGCATGCAATCGGATCGTCGCCGATATAGGGCAGCACGGTAAAGCCGTCGCGAACGAGCCGTTCCGCCGCCACGATCGTTTCGTGGGCATCGGGATGGAGCGTCTGCGCGTCGCCGATCACTTCGAGCTTGACCAGATCGGTGCCGAGCAGCTCGCGCGCGAGTTGCGCCGTCAGCACCGCTTCGTTCGCCGAGTACGATCCGGCGGTATTCGGGAGAATCGTGAACCGCTCGCGGTCGATGTAATCGAGCAACGTCTTTCCGTTCGAGCTTTCCAAGTTGATGCGCCGGATAGCGACCGTGACGAGGGCGGCGCCGCTGGCGACGTGGGCGGCGCGCATGATCTCCATCGAGGGATACTTACCCGTGCCGACGATCAAGCGCGAGGTGAACTCGCGCCTCCCGATCTTCAGCGTCTCGGTCATCACGCTAGCCTCCCGCGACCGCTTCGATAATCTCGAGGCGGTCGCCGTCGCGAAGACGTCGCGCATCGTACTCGTCGCGCCGTACGATGCGATCGTTACACGCCACCGCGACTCCGCTCCGGGGCGAGCGGAGGAGCTCGAGCAGTCCTCCCACGGTCAGCTCGTCGGGGAGCTCGCGGGTTCGTCCGTTGATCGTTGCCTTCACGCGCGAGTCCTTCGTTTCGACGCCGCATCTTCCGTGCCGAAACGGGCAAGTGCGAACGGTTCGAGCCCGCTGGCGGCGTTCGCCTCCACGGCGTTGGCGAGCAGGCGTGCGGTCGCGGGCGCGAGCAGAATGCCGTTGCGGTAGTGGCCGGTTGCGAGAAAGAAGCCGTCCAGCAGTGTCGGACCCAGGATCGGAACCCCGTCCGGCGTTCCGGGGCGCAGGCCGGCCCAGCTTTCAACGGGAGTGAAATCCGCCAGCGCGGGACCCCCGGCGAGCGCCGCGTCGAGCAACTCGCGCACGCCACGGGCGGTCACGCGCTGGTCGAACCCGTCC
>JBARKF010000051.1:0-2810 GCA_049800655.1 Candidatus Cybelea sp. | reverse complement strand
CGCGCAGCGCTTGGAAGAGATTGTCGACCGTGCGGTTTTCTTGAATGATGATGACGACGTGCTCAATGCGCGGCGTCCGAGTCGTCGCGTGCGTGGCGTCGGGCGTGATGTGCGAGGTAGCCTGCGCCGTGACGTTGCCCGGAGCCAGCGCCGGAACGGGTGCGCCGGCTCCGGCGCAGGCGGCAAGCGCGATGACGCCGGACAAAAGTAGCAGACACAAAGCGCGCCGCAAAATAGCAAAGATCTCCAGGGCTTTCACTTGGAACAAGGTTCTCTTCGAGGCCCTAATGGGCACAGACTTGAAGCCTCGGCCGCAGAGTGGGCCAAGTCTCCAGAGAACAGAACGAACAGGGCAAGCGGAAAGTTCCGAGGCGCGGCTCCGGGCCTTACAATACGGTGCTGGGGCGTTCGACGTCGGTTAAGCCGTCTTCGTTGCGCTACATCGAGTTGCAACACGTTGTCGCCGCAGCGCGCGCGCACGGTCCTTAACTTGTGGGCGCTGTTTCGCCGTGCGCCGAGCTCGGCGCGTTGGCTACGGTTGGGTGCTCACCGGAATCATGAGATGCGCGTACGGCGTACTGGCCCACATCACGAATGGCTTGGTTGGATCAGCATCGGCGGTTGCGGGATAGCCCATGCTACTCGCGGTCGGCCCGACGATCATCACGTGCGGTCCGGTCTTCACCCAATGGTTGCCGGGCGCCGGTCCCTTCGCATACGGATCGGTATTGCTGGTGCCGTCATCGCCGGCCAGCATGTAGACGAAGCCGACGCTGTTGGGCGGGGCCGTACGGGTCATGTAGGCATGCGCCCACGCCATGGCGTTCTGATCGGCGCACATCGGTGTCGCCGGATCCAGCATCATGCACGTGAATCCATTCGCACCAGTTTGGATCGTACGCATCGTTCCACCCGGCTGCATCTCGACGATCGTCGCGCCTTTCACGACGGTCGCCGGCGCGCCGGTCATGATCTTCGCGATGTAGTCAGAGTCAGTGGTCGCGCCCATTTGCTGAGCATACGCGGGAGCAGTCGTCAGCGCTAGCACCATGGCCGATCCTAAAAGCGTGTAACGAAACATTGGTTTTTCCTCCAATCTGAACCTGTATTTGCTCGCGATGCATCCGGAGCCCCGCTCGGGCGAGGGGATTTTCTGACGGAGCGGCCGGGAACGGTCGGGAATGGACGGGATCGTCGGGAGCCGAGCGACGAAAAAGTTGGTACTTCGCCATTTCGGGATCGACGGAAAGCAAGGTTGGATTCTCAGCCGATTTACCGTGTCCGCAGCCGCAACTTCGAGTTCGCGGAGTTGCCGAAAGGCAGCAGCGGCTTCACCGAGATCTCAGCGCGCGTCAGCGACGGCAAGAGAGTGGATCGGCCGAACGTCGATTCCGCACCCCGACGATGATGCTCACCGGCTTCACCGATCCGTTCGGGGACGCGATAAGCAGAGCGCCGAAGTAAGGTTTTCTTTCACTGCTCACACTAGGAGGTTTTCTCAAAAATGCGTTTGCATTTGGGGCACCAAACACTGGCGGCAGCCGTAACGGTCGCGCTGCTCTCAGGATGCGGAGGCGGCGTGTCGCCGGCGCAGCTCGGCGCTACGGGTCAGAGCACCGTCGCGCAGTTACGGCACATCGGCGGCGCAGGCGGGGCGCATCCATTCCAATTGGCGGGTGCGAACGCAGGGCGTTCGTGGATGGCACCCGATGCGAAGAAGTCCAAGAGTCTTCTCTACGTCGCGGACCAGGGCGCGAACGACGTTGAAGTCTACTCGTATCCCGGCGGTAAGCTCAAAGGCACGTTGACCGGATTTCAAACGCCATCAGGCGTCTGTTCGAACAAAGCCGGCGACGTTTTTATTCTCAACGGCAACGGTACGAGCGTTGAAGTCTACGCGCACGGCGGCTCTTCGCCGATCCGGACGCTCGCTCTTCCGGGCTATCCGGAACTCAACTGCTCCGTCGATCCAACGACGGGAAACCTCGCACTTGGAGTGCTCGGCGGCACTTGCGGAGACTGCTTTGTCGTCTTCACCGGCGGCTCCGGAACGCCGACGATCTACACGCCGTCGGGCCAAAATGGGATTCCCGGCTGCGGCTACGACAACCACGGCAACCTCTTCTGCGACGCCTACGGCACCGGCGGCTTCGCGCTCTTCGAGCTTCCGAAGGGGAGCACGATGGTAAATGCCGTCGCGGTCGGCGGCGCAGGCGGTCTAACGGCCGGGTCGATGCAATGGGATGGCACGGACTTGGCGTTTGGAGCCGGCGCCGGCCCGACGCTCTATCAGATACGACTCTCCGGATCGACGGGAAGCGTCGTCGGCTCGACGACGTTGAGCAACGCGAGTGCGGTTTGGCAGTTCTGGATTACGAACAATCTCGGTAGCAAGAAGCACAAAGGCCTGCGCGTGATCGCGCCAACCTTCATCAACAGCGTCCCCGCTGTGGGCTATTGGAGCTATCCGGCCGGCGGTACGGCGACGAAGATGATCACCACCGGACTCACGCAACCAGACGGCGCGGCACTAAGCACGAAGAAGTAGTTACGTCTCGGTTTGACCATCGCTCGCTGGGGAGGATCCTCCGCGAGCGATGGCTCTCCATGGTCGGCGACTAAGGATCTTCCTCCAAACGCGAGCCGTTACACGCCGGCGTGAAGGCCGGTGCGCTTATGGGGGTGAACGAGCGCGCCGGCTGCGTGTAGTCGAACGAATCCTGCAAGTCGTCGGCGGTCGCATCGGTCGTGCCGAGGTTTTTGGTGCCGAACGTTTCTTCGGTGAAATGCAGAATGCTGCCGAACTCGTG
>JBARKF010000050.1:0-6806 GCA_049800655.1 Candidatus Cybelea sp. | reverse complement strand
ACGACTTCGACGGCCACCAGCACGACGATGATGAGCTCCAAGAACGCGTCGCGGCGGCTGCGGGCATCGTCACTGAAGAAGCGATAGATTTCGCCGACGCTCGCGAGTTTCGTATCGATTTGCCGCTGCCAATCATTTAGCCCCAGACGTGCGGCCGCCGATCGGTAGATCCGGGCGTAGTACGCGTCGCCGACCACCTTGAGCGCGTTGCTCGAGCGGTCGATCAGGTCGAGCACGTCAACGATGAGATAGCGCAAGGTTGCGGCCTGCTCGGCCTCACGCCGCCCGCGCAGCGATCGGGGAGGGACCGCCGGCGCCATCTTATAGATACCGTCGAGCTCGGAGTCGAGCAATGCGTCGTAGGTGCGCAGCTCCAGCAGCTGCGAGTTGGCAAACTCTAGAATCTCGTCGATCGTGCGCGAGCTCTCGCCGCGATCGTAGACGAACGCCGTGTCCCACTGGACGATCGTCAAGTCGTCGTCGTGGTAAGAGAAGCGCATGCGCAATGCTTCCCTGGTCTCGGCCGCCGAGAGCGGCTTGCGTTCGCCTAGCAAAAGTCCCGCGAGAACGTCGGCGTGTTCGTCGAGCAGCGTCTCGGCGTCGAGCGGTTCTTCGAAACGGTCCACTTCGACGATGAGATAATCCTCGACCAGCGGCGGGTGGGGATCGTCCAAAGCATGCGCATACTCTTCGCAGATGCGCGTGACGGTCGATTCGGCGTAGGCCATGACCCGTTCGTCGCTGCGCGCGCGTTCCGCGAGCGCAAACAGATCGTTCCACGAGCCGCTCGCCGGAAAGGTCAGTCGCAGCGAGATGACGCCGTAGTCGTAGAATTTCAAACGTACGCCGGCGTGCAGCCTGTCGAAATCGGCTTGCGGCAACGTCGCGACCAGCGGCGGCACGGGAAACTGCAGGTACGGCGGCGCGTGCCGCCGGAGAGGTAGCGCCGCGGGCGCACGGTTATCACCCCCAAGCGCGCTCATTTTCACCAGATCGATCGTGTCCGCGACGTCAAACAGGTAGTAGGCTCGCACGGCTCCGGCGGCAATTCCGAGCATCGCGCGGCCTTACGGCTTCGCGCGATTCGCTCCTCCGAGAGGCTGCGCCGAGCGACGTATTTAAAGAAGCGCCCGATGCTCGCAGGAATCGTGCTGGTCGGTTTGACGTACCGTGAAATCGGGCCGGCGATCTCCGGCGGCCGCACCACCGCCGTCGCCGGCAGCAATCGCGACGCGAGCCTCTACTTCGCGGGCGGCGCGGGCGGCGGCGTTTTTAAGACCACCGACGGCGGCGCCTCCTGGAATCCGGTCTTCGACGGCGAGCCGGTCGCGCCGATTGGTGCGATCGCAATCGCGCCGCAGAGCGATCGCGACGTCTGGGTCGGCACGGGCGAATCGAATCCGCGCGGCGACGTGGAGTCGGGCGACGGCATCTATCACTCGACTGACGGTGGAAAAAACTGGCAGCATGCGGGTCTCGATCGCTCCGCTCACATCTCGAGCATTACGGTCGACCCGCGCGATCGCCGCATCGTGGCGGTCGGCGTGCTCGGGCGCGTCTCGGCCGACGACTCCAATCGCGGTGTCTACGTCACGCGCGACGGCGGCGCACATTGGACGAAAACGCTCTACGTGGGTCCGCAAAGCGGCATCGCTTCACTCGTGCGTGTTCCGGATAAGCCGTCGACGCTCTTCGCCGCAGTCTGGCAGTTTCGGCGCTCGCCGTGGCGGCTCGACAGCGGTGGCCCGCTCGGCGGCATCTACCGCTCCGACGATAACGGTCGCACCTGGCGCAAGCTCACCGGAAACGGCGTGCCCGCGGGCTTGACCGGACGCATCGGAATCGCGGCGGGGACCGGCGGGCGAATCTACGCAATCATTCAATCGCGCGCCGGCGAGTTGTGGCGCTCCGACGACGGCGGCGCAACCTGGCGGGTGATGCCGCACAGCCGCTTTCTCGGCGCGCGGCCGTTTTATTTCAGCAGCATCTTCGTCGATCCGGCGAATCCAAACCGGCTGATCAACGTCTCGCTCACGCTCTCAATGAGCACCGACGGTGGCCACTCCTTTCACGCGATCGCGACCGGCGGCGGATGGGATTATCACTCGATCTGGTGGTCGGCCGATGGCCGCCGCATCATCAATGGAAGCGATGAAGGCGTCATCCTCTCGTCCGACAGCGGCGCGCATTTCTGGCAGCCGTACGATCTACCGTTTGCGCAACCGTATCACGTAGGCCTGGGAGCATCGCGCGTAAATTACCGTGTCTGTCTGGGGTTGCAGGACGACAACTCGTGGTGCGGGCCGTCGTCACCGCCAAACGGAATCGGCGTGATGAATCGCGACTGGTATCAAGTCGCGCCGGGTGACGGCATGTGGGCCGTCGTCGATCCGCAGGACGCGAGTCTCATCTGGTCGACGTCGACGAGCTCGGATACCGGCCAAGTCTATCTCTGGAACGAACGAACGGAGCAGACCGACGACGTCTCGCCGGATGCCGAGTCGAACGGCGAGTTAGCCGCGAGCGCCGTAAACTGGCGCTTCAATTGGGATGCGCCGATCGCGTTTACCGACGATGGTAAGGCGCTGGTCGGCGGCAACGTCGTCTTCGAGAGTGCCGATCGGGGTCAAACGTGGAAGGTTATCAGTCCCGATCTGACGCGTAACGATAAGAGCAAGCAGCTCGATACCGGCGGTCCGATTTCGTACGATGAATCGGGCGCCGAATTCTACGACACGATCCTCTACCTCGCCACCACGAAGCTCGATCCGAACATCATCTGGGCTTCGACCGACGACGGACTCGTCCAGTTAACGCGTGATGCTTCGACAGGCTCAGCGCACTGGCAGAACGTCTCGCCGCCGGCGACGCTCGTGCCGCCGTGGGGACGCATCATGGGGCTCGAGCCGGGCCGGTTCGCCGCGGGGACGGCCTTCGTCGCGGTCGAGCGGCATTTGCTCGGCGACGAGCACCCGTATATCTTGCGGACCGACGACTACGGCGCGAGCTGGCGTTCCATCGCCGGAAACCTGCCGTCGAATCAGTTCGTGCGCGCGATTCGCCAAGATCCGCGCAACGCCGGCGTGCTCTATGCCGGAACGAACCGAGGCGTGTGGGTTACCTTTGACGGCGGCGCGCAGTGGCAATCGCTGCGGCTGAACATGCCCGCGAGCGCGGTCTACGATCTTGCGATACAACCGGCGGCAAACGATCTCGTGGTGGCGACGCACGGTCGCGGCGTCTGGATACTCGACGATCTCACACCGATTCAATCCTGGACTGCCGCGCAATCGTCGGCGGTTTGGCTCTCTCCGATTCGCGACGCGTACCGAATGTGGCAATGGTCGCCGGTGAATACATTCACGGATCCAAAAATTCCAGCCAACGAATTCGTTGGGGAGAATCCGCCGTACGGGGCGATCCTCTCATATTATCTGGCGCGCGCGCCAAAGAGTGCGACGATCGAGATTCGCGATGCCGGCGGACGCGTGGTGCGTAACTTGAAAGGCGACGACGTTCCCAAGCACGCGGGAATGAATCGCGCGGCCTGGGATCTCAACGAAAACGGACCGGTGCGATGGACGGGTACCTACAAGGAAAACCAGGGACCCGATGAAGGCGCCGAGGCGGTTCCCGGCGCGTACACCGTTGCGCTCACGGTCGATGGCGTCACCCGCGAGCAGCGCGCGATCGTGCAGCCGGATCCGCGCGATCCGGCGAGTAGTAAATATCAGGCACGCTACGCGTTCCTGGCCGGGCTCTTCAGCGAGCTCGGCACCATCAATACGACGCTCAACGCGATCGACGCGCGGCTGAAGCGTGCAACCGGATCGCAAGCTTCCGCCCTGACGGCGTTCAAGCATCGTCTCACGTACGATCCCCGCAACATCGAAGACCTCAGCGGACCCGCGCAGATCCGCGAGAAGGTTCTCGATTTGATTTCGCGGATGAGTACCTCGTTCCAAGCACCGACGTCGGCGCAGCTCGCCCAGGCGGCCGCCTATCGAGGGGAGTTGGATGCGCTGGCAGCTGAGTACAAACGTGTTATGATGGTCGGACCATGAACGTCGAGAAGATGACGGAGCGCGTCGGCGACGCGCTCAACGCCGCCTATTCGCGCGCCCTGCACGAACACAACACGCAAACGTCGCCCGAGCATATGCTCGCCGCGCTGCTCGAGCAAGAACGGGGCATCGCGCCCGATATCGTCGCTGCAGCAGGGGCCGATCCGAAGGCACTCGCGCGCAAGGCCGACGAGGCGATCGGCCGGCTTCCGCGCCTCACCGGTTCCGGAGCCGAGAGCGCGCAGGTGACGCTCTCGCCGGAACTCGCGCGCATCATGACCGTCGCGGAGAATGAGGCGAAGGCGCTGCAAGACGACTACACCTCCGTCGAGCACGTGTTGCTTGCGATGGCGGAGTCGTCGGGCCCAATCGGCCGCCTCTTCCGCGAATCGGGGCTCACCAAGGACAAGCTCTTGCAAGCGCTGCGCGACGTGCGCGGCAACCAGCGCGTCACCACCAAGGATCCGGAGGGAACGTACAAGTCGCTCGAGCGGTATGGGCGCGATCTTACGCTCGAAGCCGAGCGCGGCAAACTCGATCCGGTGATCGGGCGCGACGAAGAAATTCGCCGCATCATTCAAGTGCTCTCGCGCCGCACCAAAAACAATCCCGTGCTCATCGGCGATCCCGGCGTCGGGAAGACGGCCATCGTCGAAGGTCTGGCGCAACGCATCGTGCGCGGCGACGTCCCCGAAGGCCTTAAGAACAAGCGCATCGTCTCGCTCGACATGGGCGCGCTCATCGCCGGCGCGAAGTACCGTGGCGAGTTCGAGGAGCGCCTCAAAGCGGTGCTCAAAGACGTCGCCGCTTCGGAAGGGCAGATCATCCTCTTCGTCGACGAGCTGCACACGGTCGTCGGCGCGGGGAAAGCCGAAGGCGCGATAGATGCCGGCAACCTGCTCAAGCCGATGCTTGCACGTGGCGAGCTGCACATGATCGGTGCGACGACGCTCGAAGAGTACCGCAAATATATCGAGAAGGACGCAGCGCTGGAACGGCGCTTCGCGCCGGTGACGATCGATCAGCCGAGCGTCGAAGACACCATCTCCATTCTGCGCGGTCTCAAGGAGAAGTACGAAGCGCACCACGGCGTTCGCATCAAGGACGCGGCGCTGGTGGCCGCCGCGACGATGAGCAGTCGCTACATTACCGACCGCTTCTTGCCCGACAAGGCGATCGACTTAGTCGACGAAGCCGCCGCGAAGCTGCGCACCGAAATCGATTCGATGCCGCAAGAGCTCGACGAAGTATCGCGGCGCGTCTTACAGCTCGAGATCGAACGCGAGGCACTGCGCAAAGAGGATGACAGCGCCAGCCTCCGCCGGTTGGAGCAGCTCGAAAAGGAGCTGTCGGTGCTGCGTGAGGATCAGGCGAAACTTCGCGTGCGTTGGGACGCCGAGAAAAATGCCGCCAACAAGTTGCGTAGCATTCGCGATCAAATCGAGCAGACGAAAGTGCAGATCGAGCAGGCCGAACGCCAGTACGATCTCAACCGCGTCGCCGAGCTGCGCTACGGCACGTTGGCGCAGCTGCAAAAAGATCTCGCCGCCGAGGAGGAGCAGCTCAGCCGTAAGGACGGCGCGCGTCTTTCGAAGGAAGAAGTCGACGAAGACGACATCGCCGGCGTGATTTCACGCTGGACCGGCATTCCGGTGACCAAGCTCATGGAGGGCGAGAAGCAGAAGCTGCTGCAACTCGAGGACGAGCTGCACCAGCGCGTGATCGGTCAAGACGAGGCCGTGGATGCCGTTGCGGAAGCGGTTCTGCGTTCGCGCTCGGGCCTCGCCGATCCGAACCGTCCGATCGGCTCGTTCATCTTCCTCGGCCCGACCGGCGTCGGCAAGACCGAGCTTGCGCGAGCGCTGGCGGAGTATCTCTTCGACGACGAGCGTGCGTTGATTCGCATCGACATGTCGGAGTACCAAGAGCGCCACACCGTCGCGCGGCTGATCGGGGCTCCGCCCGGATATATCGGCTTTGAAGAGGGCGGTCAGCTAACCGAAGCGGTGCGCCGGCGGCCATACTCGGTGATTCTCTTCGACGAGGTCGAGAAGGCACACCCCGACGTCTTCAACGTCTTCTTGCAGATTCTCGACGATGGGCGTCTCACCGACGGTCAGGGACACACCGTCGACTTCAAGAACACGATCGTCATCATGACCTCGAACATCGGCAGCCATCGCATTCTCGATTACAAAGGCTCGTTCGAGGGCGCCGATTACGCGATCATGCGCGCCACCGTGCTCGACGAGCTGCGTCAGCACTTCCGGCCGGAGTTCCTCAACCGCGTCGACGAGATCATCGTCTTCCACGCGCTCGATGAAGACGAGCTGCTGAAGATCGTCGATCTCCAAATGAAACGTCTCCGCGACCGGCTCGCCGAACGGCGGATTACGCTCGTGCTCTCCGACGCCGCGAAGCGCCACATTGTCAAGGTCGGCTACGATCCGCACTACGGCGCCCGCCCGCTCAAACGAACGATTCAAAAAGAGCTGGAGACGCCGCTCGGAAGAAAGATTCTCGCGGGCCAAATCAACGACGGCGACACCGTCGACGTCGGCTTCGACGAAAACCGCGCCGAACTAACCTTCACAGTCGGCGTCCCCGCCACCGTGTCATCGTAAGCGTTTTTGTCATCCTGAGCGGAGCGAGCCCTTCGACTCGCTGCGCTCGCTCAGGATAAACTTCGCGAGTGTAGTCGAAGGACGAAAGTAGCGTTTGTCATCCTCCGCCCTTCGTCCT
>JBARKF010000049.1:0-8839 GCA_049800655.1 Candidatus Cybelea sp. | reverse complement strand
CAAACGGCGACCCCACGACCGGCGTCAACGCGCCGCTAGTCGCGTCGACGGTGTAGGCGGAAACATTGTTGGAGCTGGTGCCATCGTTGGTTACATACACGAACTTGTCCGTAGGGTCGATCGCCACATCCCAGAGATAGCTACCCGCCGCAAAGGGCGATCCTGTCACCGGCGTTAGCGCGCCGCTGCCCGCATTGATCGTATAAGCGGAAACGTTGTCGGAGTCGTGGTTGCTCACGTAGGCGAACTTGCCCTTAGGGTCGACCGCCACGCCAACGGGCCCGGAGCCTGCCGCAAATGGCGAGCCCGCCACCGGCGTCAGCGCGCCGCTAGTCGCGTCGATAGTGTAGGCGGAGACGCCTTGGTAGCCGCCGCCGTTCGCAACCGTAGGCGAACTTGCCCTTAGGATCAACTGCCACGTAGTAGGGATCGAAACCCGTCGCAAAGGGAGATCCGGCTACCGCTGTTAGCGCACCGGTAGTAACGTTGATCGTATAGGCGGAAACATTGTTGGAGCTAAGATTGGTCACGTAGACGAACTTGCCGTTAGGATCGACCACGGCGCCCCAGGGCTCGCTGCCTGTACTAAATGGTGACCCTGCCACCGGCGACAGGCTTCCATTGGCCTTCATGGCAAAGGCGGAAACGTTGTTGCCAAGGAAGTTGGGCACGTAGGCGAACCCAACCTCGAATTATAATAACGCGATGGTAAACCGCGGGCGGGCAGCAGGCTCGCCAGACTTCGGGATGCTCTTGCGGCATTACCGCCTGGCCGCCGAACTCTCGCAAGAGGTTCTCGCCGAACGCGCCCGGATGAGCGTCAATGGAGTCAGCGCCCTCGAGCGGGGCACATTTCTAAATCAGCCGAGCAATGAGTTGTGGGAGTGGAGTTCGCTTGACGCCACAGAGCCAAGGCAACTGGCTTACAACGTTGCCGACGCGGGCGACGCAATGCGACAGCATTACAACGGCCAGTGTGCTCCGTTAACCAAAATGTGCGGAAGTGTCGAGGCTCTTATGCTATACAGGCGCGGTGCAAAGAGCCGGCTCAGGGCACTGAGCCCAGGCTCCCTCGGGCGAGGGCAGACCGGACGTTCCCAGACCGTGACGGAATGTGTCCCCGCGGCAGACTTTGAAGTTTAGCACCAAAGCTGCATTGCTCCACACGGCGGTGGCTTGAACTCTACTGTGAGAACCTGTCAGCGCATTGGAAAAAGGAAGACAGTGCTTGTCTGCGAAAGGTGCTTCATTGTAAGGAGGCTTTCCAGTTATGAAGCCACTTGGTTTTTTTGGTGCCCTGGCTGCCCTGTTAATGGCGACCGGCGTCACTGCTTTCGCTGCGAGCACGGCGGTTGAAGGAACGCCGGTTCCCACGCGCCTAAAACCTAATTTTTCCTCGATGAAGTTCCTGATCGGCACGTGGACGTGCGCGGACCTGAGTTCACGACGCCCCGGCCCCTTCACCGTCACCCAAGTCTACTCGATGGATCCCAGCGGGTATTGGATTGTCCGCGACGACACGACACACCAAGCATCGTGGATTCCCCGCGAGTTTCATAGTCAAACGAAATACACGTACGACGCAAGTGCAAAACGCTGGATTCGGATAACTATCGGCGAGGAAGGCAATTACGCGGTGTGGACGGCTCCGATGCCCGTCGGTAAGAAGAAGACATATACGTACGTGATCCAAACAAAGACGCCAGACGTCGCATCGTATGCACCGGAAGTGTATGTGATAGCGAGCGACACTAAAAAGACGATGACGACGTCATTCACTGAAACCAGCGGCCGTATCGTCACCGTTAAGGAGACATGTACGAAATCGTAAGCTGCGCCGCTTAGCTGCAGATACCCAACCGTCGCCGCGACTGTTTCTGCCGGCGGCGCATTGCTCGTGGCTGAAGCTGACCGGGTTTCGTCGATACTTTCCGCTTGGCGGAGAGGGGTCCATGAGCCTCACCCTGCAAGTAGACCGGCGCGATCGCTAGAAAATCGGCCGTGAGCTGCCGACATGGTACAACATTGCGTAGAACGAGTCGCACCGTGTCGGTTAAATGGCTCCCACGACCGCGAGCCAGAGGAAAGCCAGTGAGACCATTGTGAGCTGCATGTCGGCAATGATGATTCGTCGTCCATGTTTCTCGTAAAAGCGTTTGACCCCATCGTATCTGGGTGACAGCGGCGTCAGGGCCGCGGCCGCGAAACCGGCGCCGTTGACGCAAAAAACCGCGAGCGCGAGATATAGTGAGGAATATGGCGAGCGAATGCCCGGGAACCCCCAAGCAAGGCCGCCGTACGTGAGCGACAGAGCGGTGGCTATGGCTGCAGACAAATACGTCTCCTTCACGCGCAGAAGGCCTAGTCCATCGGTGGCCATGGCCAGGAGCAAAGATCCGAGCAGCAGTGATATAGGGAGTAGGAAGTAGAGAACCGGCACGAGACGGTTAAGGCCGTTAGCTTGGAGCAGCGGCAGTAACGCAAACCAGGAGAGAAAGACGGTGCGGTATTCGATGGTCGAGGCGAGGCTGAAGTGGACGCGTTGCACGAAGTCACCGCTGGTGCGGACATGCGGCAGGTACGAAATCAAAAATGCGCTGCCAACCCAGTACAAATATGCGACGAGAAACATGAGAATCGCAGCGTCAAGCGCGACCCCCGCAGCTCCTGTTCTCTCCCGCGCAAGAGTCACCACGAGTACGACGCCCGTAAAGGCGAACCCGGCGAGAGTGCCGACCGTGTTCACATGGAGTTTCGAAACTTCGTCCAGCAGCCACGGATAGTCGTCACGTACTGCCGACCCCCGACGGCCCACGCTGAGCACCGTCGTTAAGCCGATGGCCGCGGCGGCGAGAAGACCTAGAACCGCCCACATGGTCGTGCAACCTCCGGGCCCGACATGCGCCGTTTTACCACGATCATCCTCGCAAGGCCGTCCGACGACTGGATTGAAAGGATGCGGAGCGCCCTATCCGCTAGGCCCTGTTTGCGATCGTAGGGATTTTCTGGTGGCGCCGACGGGAGACGCGCGGCGCGGCCGCGCGGCAGTCCGTGCTCACCGAGTACTCAAGGCGCGCCTGCGCCGGACTGCAGAAAGGAAAGCACCGGCCCCCATTCGTGGAAACGTAGGCTATCGAAACACACGACAGAGCTACACGCGAAAGGGACCGGCTATGAGCAAGCATACCGCATCATCGAGCAAGAGTGAAGCCCTCACATTCGTTGGGCGGTCCTGGCCGAACCGGCCCGTTACTAAATAGTCCGATTCTATCAGGGTTCCCATACCCGAAGGCCTGTCCGTTCCGGTCCGGTTCTGCCCTTTTCGAACCCCTCTGTTGCACGGCTGTTGCACGGCAGCGCTTGGTAGTGGAGAGTTGGCGAGCCCAAGACGAGGCAAGGCGCGGGCTTAGCTGCCCGGCTCCCTTAGCGCGAAGTTGCGTCGATCGGGATGGTAAGTCGCGAGAATGCGAGGCTTTGCAGCAATGGAGCGAGGCTGCAATACGCCACGCGATCGGCGCAGCTGCGAGGTTACGATAAGCCCCTAGCGCGATGCGGCCTCGCGGGCGCGGGGAGCGGCCGAGAGGTGGAGGCGCGGGGCCGCTAGTTCTTTGCGATGCTAACGACCGCGCCGTTCGGGCTAAGCCACGTTCCGCGAATGGCCTTGAAGGGCTGTCGCCTTTAGGATAATGCCAGAAGAGTAGAGACAGACGGTCTCCACTATGACGGGACCGATCCGGTCCGACGATCGTGCTTCCGGCGACCGCGTATTGCCCATACGAATTGTTCTTGTCACCCGGGCTCTTCAGCTGCGTCGTGCTGACGACCGTCCCAGAAGACCCGGAGATACTTACGCGGTCAACGAGCACTGGTCCACGCAGACGAGCGGCCCGTGGTAATCGAAGGCCACTATGGCTAAGCACGTTCCGTCCCCTGCATGCTGCTCGCGCCCTTCGGAATTTCGGCGATTATGCCAATAGAGTGCGCCCCGCCATCCGCAAAGAGATTCCCATTGCTGTCGTACGCGCAGTAGATATACCCAGCGATGTCGGGTCGGAGTACATAATTGGCGTACCTTTGTGCATTCTGGTAGACCGCGACGTTGCCAGGATAGTAGTTCGCGACAGCTAGATTCCCCGTCGTCGGATGGCGGGGTTAGTGACGGTTGAACGCTTGCACCGGTCGGTCGACACCCTGAATGCACGAAATTCAGAACGCGCCGATGCCGTTCGGCGTTCCCCAGCCGGTCGGGCCGGAGTAGTCGCGGGGCCTCCCCCGCGTACGGTACTGGCGCGTTCCCGCAACGCACAGATAACTCGCATAGCACGAGCCCACGACGTTGCCGACCGTGACGTGGTTGAGATCCGCTCGGTGTTCATGCTTCCTATTCCAGAACGTCCGGGCGCCGTTTTGCGACGTCGCATTACCGGCCAGTCCAAAGAGACCGGCAATGAACGGTGACGAAATGCTCGTCCCATCGACGGTGATCCAGCCTCCATAGGCGTATGAGTCGTATTCGGCAACACCGACGGCGACAGCCGAAACGTCGTTGGCCGTTCGAGAAGAGCAATCCGGATCGTGCTGCCAGGAAGGCTTCGTCACACCGAAGGCGCAGCCGGCACCGCTGTCCGGCCAGACCACTTCGCTCCAGCCGCGCTCACCGCCGCCGCGCGAGAGAACGGTACCGCCGGCAGCGACGACGCTGGCGAATGCCATCGGTGCCATGGTGCCGTAGCCATTATCTCCGGCCGCGGCCACGTACGTTACACCCGGAGTATTGAAGTAGGATGAACGGACGCAAGTGTTGGAGGAGCATCCCCAGCTGTTGCTGACGATGTGAGCGCCCAGTGTCACGGCCTCCGCTTCGGCAGTTTCGGCGTCGCCTGCATTGTCCTTGTTCGCCTCGATTAGGTAGATGGTGCAGTTCGGGCAAGCGGCGGACGCCATCTCGACGTCGAGGTCTATCTCGATGCCCCAGGAGGAATCGGGGGCCGGGTAATTACTTTGCTGACCGTTCTGATTGTACTTAGTGAAGTTCGCCCGCGGCAGACCGAAGCGTGCGCGATACTTCGCGAGGTCTGCCGCAACGTTGGGGTTGTCATACGCGTCGACGATCGCGACGATCTGCCCCGATCCTTTGCTGCCGACGGCATTAGTTAGACTGTATGCCGATTCGAGGTTGGGCGCCGTCCAGCCCACGACGTTTCCGGTTACGCCGGTGTGGACGAGCACGAGACAGCGCGGCTGCGTGCGATGGGCGGGGCAGGCCGGGACCACCGGACTGCGCAGTTGCTGCTGCGCGCTCCCGACACGGCGCATTGCGAGGTTCGCGTGGGAGGAAGTGCTCGGCACAAGGGAAGATCCGCTCCCGACGTTACAGGCCGCGACCACCAGCGCGACAGCGACCGGTGGTGTGAGCTTCGACAGCGGTATTTTTGAATTCGTGCGCATGAAAATTATACTCCCCGGGTTGGTCGCATTGGAGGAACGCGCTAATGCGGGTTGGCTGGCGGCCAAACTGCCAGACCCGTAGCGAGGTCGTATTTCCCCGCGCCGCCGATCTGTAGGGGGCCTGGTGATGTGGCACCGGGAGCAAACTCGATCACGTTGTAGCTGTCGTGGTCGTGCTTGCCAGTCTCCGAATTATAGCCGGCATACAGCCGTCCATAGGCGGCGACTGTGAGCACGTCAATGATGCCGCCTTGAGTCGGGGCATCTAGCTTTTCCGAGTAAGCGCTTTTCCCAGGCGGATAGAGCACAATGTCGTTGTGAAAGGCATCAGCGGCGTAGAGCGTCCCATCGGGGCCGATCGCGATGTCTTGGAGCCAACCTTCGGCGAGCCCGCTGGTAATGGTCTCGAATGGCCCCGTTTTGCCTGGTGCAAAGACTTCGATTCCGGCAGGTGGGCAGTCAAAAAACGGCGGAAGCTTAATACCCTTCGAGCCCACGTACATATTCCCATTCGCATCGAACGCCACCGAATCGGCACACACGACGCCATAGATGACGCTGCCGATTCTATTCTTGCCGTTTAGTAGTTCGAAAACGTCAAGGTTGTGCCAGTCGGCCACCCAGAGGTTACCGCCTGCATCAACGGCGCAGCCGGCCGGGCTTCCGCCGCGATCCGCAGTAAGCACTTCGCTAGGCGAAGAACGGCCGAAGGGATAGACGGCGACCGTGCCGTCATCCCCATTGGGTACGTACAGTGTGCCGTCGCGGCTCAAGCATAGATTGCCGGGGCCGTGGATTCCCTTCGTAAGCGCGCCGAGCAGTTTGGCATGGTTTTCTTCTAAGGCGTAGACCTCGATGGAGTTAGAGAAGAGCGCAATGTATAAAAGATGTTGCGTCTTGGAGAGGGGCGGCAAAGGCCTGGCTCCGGCTTGAGGTGGGGCGTCGCGCGCAATTGACCGCGAGGTGCTCGCGTCTCCGAGCTGTGCCGAAACCGGAGTTGACTGCATGGAGCAGGCGCTGCCGCAAACCACCGATAAGGCGAGCAGACCAAGACGAAAGCGCATCATTCCTCCTTATTTAAGCAGCATTTCCGGCGGGAATGGCGCCGGTAAGCGTATCGTTCCTCCATTTCCGGCCACCGTTTGGCCACCCGGCTGCGAGAGGAGCGTGTAAGGAAAGAGCTCTCGTGCGACGCCCGCGTACTTCGGTCTGCCTGTGATTTGCGCGAGATCTAGATACGCGAGTGACGTCAAAAAGGGACCGCCGTGCTGCTCGAGCAGATCGACCGACTCAGTGATCGCCTCGGCCGCGCGCTTGCGATCGCCCAGCGCGAACTGTGAGCGAGCCGCAAGCAGCAACGCGTGGCCGCGCTCGCCATCGCTGTGCAGCTGCGACGCCAGCCTCTCCGCGATCTGCGTGGCTCGCAGCGCACTGCGATAGCGCCGCTCAACCAAGCGCAGGTGGGCCGTTTCGATCCCGAGCAGGAGCCCAAGGTACGAGTCTCGCGCGACGTGCCGCGCCGCCAACGCGAGAAGAGGCTTTGCGGCGGCCGCATCGCCGCGAAACAACTCGAGCTGTGCCGCTACCAGCGCGGCGCGTGCGAGTGGCGCCGGGAGCCTAAGACGCTGGGCGTAGACCACGCAGCGCCGTGCCTCGGATGCGGCCCCAGCGCACTCGCCACGCAAGTAGTGGAGCTGCACCAGATAGGTGGCCGCGTAGACCGCACGGTCCGCTAGCCCCTGTTGGTACGCGAGTTCGAGCGCTCGCTGGAGGACGACCTCCGCTACCGTATAAGCGCCGGATCGCAGCGCGCCACTCAGTTGAAGGATCGCCGCGTCGATTGCCAACGGCGAAGAGTACCGCCGGTCTTGCGCGATCAGGCGCACCGCGCGCTCGAGGTCTCGTTTGCCGCTCGCATCCGTCAAACTGTATTCGGCCCGGTCGAGCAGCGCAGCAGTCAGCAGCTCGCGAGCCGCCGGCAAGCGCAACGCACAGCTTGAATCGAGCTCGTCGATGGCACGCCGCTGGCGCAGCGCCGCTTCAGCGAAGCGGCCCGCCGTCCAGTCGAGCGATCTATACGCGAGATCAATCCGGGCCCGGCAGAAATGTGCCGCCGCATCATCTCTGAGCGGTTCGCGCATCAGCCGTCGTGCCTCTCGAAGCGTTCTCTTCGCTTCCTCGCGCGAGCCAACCTGATTTTCGATCTCGGCGGAAAGTGCGAGCGCATTGATCCGCATTTCGGGGGCGCCGGCTTCGGCGGCGATCGAACGAAGCGCCGCGAGCGCAAGCTGCGTCTCACCCGAGCTGTACAAGCGTGCGGCATTGGCGACTACGATCGCCGCGGGATCCGGGAGCGCCGCTTCGATTTTCTCGGCGCGCTCTTCGAGCATGGCTTCCACGATTCGCTGCCGGGCTACCTTGCGCTCGCGCCGCAACTGTCGCGGTGAGATTCCTAAGTGACGGGCAACCGCTTCGGCCTTCTCTCCTTCCAAATCGCAGCGAACGACGATCTCGAAGCGCCGGCGTGCGATATCTTGACCCGCGCTCGATAGGTCGAGCTGGCGAAAGCGCTCCGCCAAGACGCGCACGCGCGTGCGCAGCGTGGTCGCCGAGCCCAGCCTGGAGAGGGCGGCCGCCGCAAGCGGGTTGGCGGCCAGCGAGCCAGGACGCTTTAGGTCTCGAAAGAGCGCGCGCTCCAAGGAGAAGTCGTGGTACGAGCGCTTCCACGCCGCGACGTTTTGACGCATGGTCTGCAATTCGCCGGGCGTCCAACTCGCGACCTTTACTTCCCATGTAGGGGCTCTCGCTCCATTGGCACAGCAGGTCATCCACTCCGTTTGTCAGGCACACGGCGGTGCTGCTAACTCGCGCACACGCGGCGCGCCACGGTCGGAAGGGACAGAATTATGGAATGATTTCCTTTCCACTACTCGGGATTAGGTACACTCAAAGAAAGTAGGTGCTAACGACGGGGAGCGTTTGTAGCCGCTCCGCTGCTCAGGTAACCGGTGCCGTGTGGCCGCACTCCTTTTCCAACGCGGATGGCGTTCTCATGACTCTGCTTTCCGCGCAAGCTCGGGGTGTGGAAACGGCATCACGCTCAGCGTTGTTGCAATCCTCGTTTCCGGCGGCGATCTGCGCGTGTCAAACACGCCCTTCTTTGCTAAATCGAAGCGGCTGACATGCCCTCGGTCGGCGCCTACGGATCTTCCTCCAAACGCGAGCCGTTACAGGCCGGCGTGAACGCCGGTGCGTTTATCGGGATGAACGAGCGCGCCGGCTGCGTGTAGTCGAACGAATCCTGCAAGTCGTCGGCGGTCGCATCGGTCGTGCCGAGGTTTTTGGTGCCGAACGTTTCTTCGGTGAAATGCAGAATGCTGCCGAACTCGTG
>JBARKF010000048.1:0-20991 GCA_049800655.1 Candidatus Cybelea sp. | reverse complement strand
CAGACCATGCGCGCGACCATCGATTGGAGTTACGACTTACTTTCTTCGCCGGAGCAGCGCGTGTTCGAGCGCCTCTCGATCTTCGCCGGCGGTTGCACGCTGACCAGCGCGCAAGCCGTCTGCGCCGGCGAGGACGTCGCGGCGGCCGAGGTGTTCGATCTCATCTCGGCACTCCTGGACAAGTCGATGGCCGTTGCCGAGTTTGACGGAATTGAGCCACGTTATCGGCTCTTGGAGTCGTTCCGGCAATACGCGCGCGAAAAGCTCGTCGCCCGCGGTGAAGAGCAGATCGTGGCACACCGTCACGCCGTCGCGTCTCTTGAATTCGCTGAGTGGCTTAGCCGCGAACACGAGTCCGAATCCGACGAAATCAGGGTAGCCCGAGCTCGAGCAGAATGGGACAACTGGAGGGCCACACTGGAGTGGGCGCTCACGAACCGCGGCGACGTTGTCTTAGGACAACGCCTGGCCGGAGAGCTCTACATCGTATGGTCCTGCATCGCGCCCGTCGAGGGTCGCCGCTGGATGGCCTTGGCGCTCTCTCTCGTCGACGAGGCAACGCCATCGAGCGTGATCGCGCGTCTTCATGAGATCGATGCATCTGCGGCATGGCTCTTCGCGGACTGGAGCGCGCAACTGACCAGCAGCGAGAGCGCGCTGAAGCTCTACCGCGAGCTTGGTGACGATCTCGGCGTCGGCCGCACCCAGATGCTCGCGGCGCACGCGCTGGGCGGACTCGGGCGTAACGCCGAGGCCGAAGAATTGCTGCGCGAGGCGTTGCCGAACGTACGACGGCGGGGATCACGTAAAACCCTCGCAAACGTGCTCTCCGGCCTGGCTTACGCCCGCGACTCAAGCGGCGACTACGTCGCGGCACGCACCTACTTCGCCGAGTCGAACGCGATCTTCGCGTCGCTTGGCGCCAGCGTAAGCGTCGCAAATACGACATACGCGCTTAGCGATCTCGAGTTTTCCGCCGGTAATGCCGAGCTGGCAATTCGACTAGCGATAGATGCACTTGAGTCATTCCGTGCTTTGAACAATACGCGTCTAGCGAGCCGAACCCTGAGTAGCATAGCGGCATATCTCCTGTCGTTGCGTCGCTACGACGAGGCTGAGGAACGTGCACGCGAAGCTCTCGATATTGCAATTGAGGGACAACTGCTTACGTGCATTGGGGATGCACTCGAGAAGATTGCAACGGTCGCAACACTGCGGATGCAGGGCGCGGGCAAACACAACCTTGAGACGTACAGACTGGCCACGCAACTCTTGGGCTTCGCGGGCGCTTACTGCGCAGAGGCGCGACAGCCATACGCGCAGCAGGAATGCGATCGCGTCCTTGCCGTGTTGCGCGGTGCTCTGGGCGCCGACGCAGTCACGAACCTCATGGCGGAGGGCTCGATGATGACCCAAGAGCAAGCCCTCGCAACCGCAGCGGAAATCTAGGGGAGTGTAATTTAGCTGCCGATCTTCCTTTGTCACCCTGAGCGGAGGCGCTCTTTGTCATCCTGAGCGGAGGCGCGCAGCGCCGTAGTCGAAGGGCGGGCGAGTTGGAGCCTCTGGCTTCGATCGGTTTGCGCATTCGACGAATCGCGCGGTGTTTCTATCCGAGATGGATCAAATCGATCCGTGGGATCGATTGTGCGCCCTCGTTCGGCCGCATTACCCCGACCAGCGAAGGCAGCCGGCCAGCGATCGATCTGGAACGGATGCTACGGATTTATTTCCTCCAGCAGCGGTTCAATCTGGGGGATCCCACGGCTGAAAACGGCCTAACAACAGTTCACGGTGTTCCATGAAAAAGGGCCGCGATCTCTCGCGGCCCTGAGTCGAGATGCATGCGAGCGCAGCTTTACGCATGCTGCTCTGACGAGCTAGGTCCTAGTGCACGTCTGCGCAATGTGCATCGGCTTGCCGTCCTTCTTCCAATCGCTGGCGAAGCCGATCGTTGAGGAAGCGAAGTGATAAGTGGTCGTTCCGTTGGTAGGATCGCTAGGGTACGTATCCGTCAGGGTGACCGTCGTTGCGTCCGCGCTCGCCGGTCCCCGCGAAACACCCCAACCGCCGCTTCCGGCGCCCATCGCTACATACTCAGCCTTCTTTGAATCGTAGAACCATTCGCCGCCGCCGTTATGCCCGGCATTCTTTCCGCTTGTAGTGGCCCAGCGAAACTGCACGAGGTCTGGACTCACTTGCGTGAACGTGACCGTACCGGTGGACGTGCCAGTTGAACCGTGCGTCGTGCAGTTCCACGTTCCCGGGAGAACATTAATCGCAGCGGTAGGCGCTGCTGCTTGAGCGGTTGCAATCGTCACGCTCGAAAGAGAGACCGCGCTGATTGCAAAGGTAGCGCTAAGCCATAGAAGCTTCATGTTTTTGTTTGTCCTTTACGAAAGATAACGAGCTCACCCGTGTCCTATACCGGCACGGGCGGGCGGCCCCTCAGGCTGCTTGAGGCATTCGACGAAGGTCGTTCGCCTGGGGCGGCCAGTCAAACAGATTCGACGAGAAACACGCGTATCCTCCGATGGCGTCGACATCGTTCAGAAGCGTCGTCGCCGAGACTAACCGAAACGGCGCGTAACGCCCTCACGATTTGCCCCAGCGTCGGCGCTCATCTTCGCGTCTGCGAGAATCGAACGCAGCGTGCCTAAGGGAACGTCGCGACCCTGGTGCAGCGGAATATTTAGCGTGCGGCCGTCCGCGTGATGCAAGAAGCAGTGCGCGCCGATCTGCGGGATCAGCCGATCCGGTCGGACCTGTGGAAGCCCGCTCACGCGCTAGAAACGAGCTGCTTCGGACTGCCCGCTACGCGGCGTGCGGGTTCACAGCGACCGCCTCTAGGCGGGCCTCTCCCGCGTCGGGTGGCGGAATCTCAGTGCCTTCGTCGCGACGCACGGCGATCGAAAGTTCAATCGCGTCACGCGCCATAGCGAGCGCGTCCTCAACGGTTTCGCTGAAGGTGTGAATCTCAGGAAATGCCGGCACAATAACCTGAAAGGCACCCCCGTCAGGTTCGAGCACCACTGCGTAGCGCGGATCCATGTTTGCCGACTTCGGCGGGGCCGTAGCGCCCTCATGCCGTGATCGCGCGCACATCAAGCGGCAAGTCGCGACGCCAGCCCCGCGTTTTGGCGCCGTTCAAGCCCCGGGCGGCGCTTGTCGCAGTCGGCACTCGGACCTGGCGCGTGGCACCGTTATGGCACGGGCTGCGCGAAACCAGCTGGGTTTTCGCGGGGACCGGCCGGGCAGATATTGCCCAAACAAAATGGTGACCGCGAAGAGAAGCCCCATAACAAACCGGAACTCCGTTCATAGCAACAAGCTATGCAAGATTCTCGGACGGAGTCGCGCGTAGGACTAGGCGCCCCACCGTTTGCGAAAGCGATCGTTTGGAACCAGATAAACTCTGTCGTGCGGATAATCGAGATAGACGTCGAAGTTTCGCAAAAAATCCTGACCGATGAGGCCATCGTAATCTTCGAGCTCGAATGACGGTGCGTTTTGCGTCATCTCGAAGAGCCACTTCGGAAAACTCCAGCCGCTGACCACGACCGGCCCGACCTGTAGCGGACGATAATCGACGCTGCCGCCGACTCCGGAGAAATCGTTGATAAAAGGAAAGGCGTCGTTCATCGATTCACCGAGCCCGCGATCGCGAAGCTCCTGCGGATGGGCGTCGCCGAAGCGAGAGAAGATCGTGCTGCGATCGGCACCGGTATCGAGCACGAAGGCGGGAGCTGCGAGGCCGTCAATCGTGACGTCGATCGTGGGCACGTCGTCGTCGAACGTCGCGACGAGCGCGCGGGCGTTTGTGGGCGGCGTAAACGTCGCTGCCGGCAGCGCCTCGATCGTGCCGCGTACATAATCGAGGTGCCAGACGGCGCTGCGGATCACGTCGTATCCCAGAAGTCCGGCAATCGGCTTGCCCGTATCGGTCCATTGTGTGAAAGGCAAACTTCGGGCGTGTATGTCGTCGAGGGTGACGCTGCCGATCGCCATCGTGGGGATGATGACGTCGCTTTCAACGTACGTGCCGGCGGTTTGGCTCGTGATGTGCCCGTACGTCTTCAGCCCGAGGGCGCCGATCACGGCCGAGTCGATTACGATCCCGTCGGCACCGGAGTCAAAGATGCAGTTCACCGTATAAGCGCCGAGCTTCACCGGAACGACAAAGGCGTCACCCGACATGGTGGCTGGAATTTCCGCGGGCAACGAGGCCGGCGCGATCAGCGTGAGACGGTCCTGGGGAATCGCAGTCTCCGAAGGCGCCACCGCGGTCCCAACTAGCCGGGAGAGCAGCGTGCGATCTCCGTCGTTGGTCGCAAATCCGTCGGTCGTATGAATGTGCCAGGGCTCAACGAGCCCGTCGGTCGTTCGATAGTCGTCGAAAGTCACCGTGACACGGCGCCCGTCGCGAATCTCCTCGATCCGATCCAGCCGGAAGGTGTTGGCGTCGTAGAAGCGATACTCGAGCCGGCCTCCCGAGGGCTGGACGCGCACGACGAACGCGTCGACTGGCTGTGTCGCGCGGCCGAGCAACGTAACGCCACTGCCACCGCGCCTAAAGGCCGAATTATCGATGTCGTCGGAGCGGTGGAGCCCCGAAGCGACTGAGACTTGGCCGTTGGCATTCATCTGCCACGCTCGGCCGCCCCACGATCCCCATGCCGTCGAGCTGGGTGCGAGCGTCTGGTCCGCGCGAAAGTTTTTACCAGACTGCACGTAAGTCAACGTACCAGTCATCGCGCCATTGGAGATCTTCCACTGCTCGCGGCGGGTGGGCGCTACGCCGTGCGCGAGCGTGCCCTCCGCTCGATTGTTTGCCGCGATTAGCCGCTCGAGAGTCATCGCCGCCGGCGCTATGCCCGGGGGAGGGCTGGTATCGGGTTCGTCCGCGCCGGCGTTCGCGACGAGCAGCAGCGCCACAATGCCGCCGAGCGCGATGCCGCGGCCGCTAGCCATTCGGCTTGAACGTCTTGAAGAAGAGGGCGTTCGGTTTGACGGTAAGGCGCCCGTACGGGTAATCGAAATAGACGTCGTAAAACTTGAGATAGTCGGTGCCGATGATGACGTCGACGGAACGATCACCCAGCATCAGCGGAGAGTTCGTCGTCGGGATACCCGCGCGTTGATAATCCGAAAGCGCGAAGCGGAAGTGCGAGAGCTTCGCAGTCCAAGTTTCCATCTTAACGCCGTAGCTGTCCGCGCCCGCGACCGGCAAGATACCGGCGGCGTGCATCTTTCCCGAGACATCGGCGACCTCCGAGGGATGGGCGTCGACAAAGCCGCCGAGGATGAAGCTATAGGGCATGATCGTACTGAGTACCGCACGATCGGTGACGATGTCGCCGATCCCGGCGTGAACGAACGGCAAGCCGTCGTCTAGCGTGAACGGAACGTCGACGCTGGCGCCGGTAGGATTCCCGGACGCGAACTGCGCGACCGGCAGCGCCTCGACAATGCCGTTGGTGAAGTCGAAGTGCAGGACGTTTGCCGCGAAGAAATCGTAGCCGAGAACGCCGACGACCTTAGTGTTGACGCTGGGCTGATAAGCGAAGGCCTCGCTGGTAAGCGTGAAGTCGTCGAGGGCGACTCCGGCGGCCGTGGCGTGCGCGAACCGAGTAAAGAAGCGAACCTTCGTGCCATCGGGCAGGTGCGTTACTTGGCCATAATCAGGAAGGCCCATCTGGCGTGCCACGTCCCAATCGATGATCGACTCACTCGCACTCGAGTCCAGCAAAAAGTCGAGCCCGCGACCGGCGACTTGAAGACGGATCATGTAAGCGCCGAGCATCATCTTTCCAGGCAACCGGGAGGCCATTTCCGGCGGCGAAACGTGCGGAGCGTTCGGAGCCATCTCGAAAGTGGACTCGGGGATGTTGACGCCTTGCTGCAACGAGGCGAGCTTCCAGTCATCGTCGAGCTGAGGGCGGCCGTTGGTGTCGTGGACGTGCCACGGCCGCGAGATTCCATCGGTAACCCGGAAATCGTCAAATGTCTCAATCAACCGACGCTTACCGGTCGGAGCTTCTACGCGCACCACCTGGGCATTGTCGGCGTCGTAAAAGATGAACTCCGGATGGGCCTTACCTGGTCGTTTTACCTTGACGACGTAGGCGGGATGCGCACCGAGAGTTTTCCCGAGCACCGACGCGTCATTTTTTGGATCTGCAGCATCTTCCGTGACGCGGGTGGCGTAGAAACTTCGCTCGTCGATTTCGGTCGTCAAGCAGCTGAAGCCATTTGCGTCTTGATGCCAGCGGCTTTCGCCGTGTTGCCCGTACTCATCCACGAACGGGCCGTAGGCGATGCGCGAACGATAATCCGTGCCGTCTCGCTCCAGATCCTCGGTTCCGCTCATCCCGGAATCGGTGAACGTCCAATGCTCGACGACGCTATCTCGCTGACCTGCCGCGCGCGTACCAATCGCCTTTTCGTGATTAGCAAGAACCTGCGCGAGGCTCACGTCCGTTGCTACAAGTCCCAGCGACGGTTGATCGGTTTGCGTTGCAACAGCCTGACTCGCCGCGGCGCACCAGGGCAACGCGAAGAACAGCGCGAGCAGAATGATAAGCCGCGAACTCATGCGGTCGTCGATATTTCACAAGCCTGCGTGAGCGACCTTTTGTTAGCACGAGCCCGAAGCGGCAACTCAAGTGCGGCCTTTCCGGAACCGGGTTGGCTTAGCGAGCAGAGCGACCGCTGGCGCTTACTACTCGAATCACCGTTGGCCGTTACACCGTACAGAATGCCGTCGGAAACAGTCACCGCATTTGGGCCTAGGCCTCTCATAACAATTATGCTCCTCCACTTCGTGAACGCCACGGCTCCGCGCCTCATTCATCAGAGTGGCTCTTAGTTCCAAGCGTAGCAGCCAGGCTAATCGCAGCTGCGCGCGCTTGCAGCAGTTCCCGAGGCTACTTATGTCGCTTCGACGTCGGCTAGGTTTGGGGCGTCTTGTCTTCGCGACTTGTTCGCGGCCCTTTGACAACCGGCACCGGGCGCATGGAGCCGGTTCTTGGATCACTCTCCTCGCGTGTCTAAACGGCGCGTAACGCCCGTACGATTTGCCCCAGCGTCGGCGCTCGCCCGTAGAGCAACATGCCCACGCGATACAATCGGCCGCTTCCCCAGGCGGTAAGCGCCAGCACCGCCGCATTGATGCCGATCGCCAGCACTAGCTGCCACGCCGGCACGATGCCAACCGCGATGCGCACAAACATCACGAAGGGCGAAACGATCGGCGTGAAACTCGCAACCACCGCCCATTGCGCGTCAGGCGACTGAATCGCCGCGATACCGATGAACAACGCGCCAATGATCGGGAACAGTATTGGTAGCGCCAGGCTCCCAACGTCCTCGGTCCGACTCACCAACGATCCGGCCGCCGCCATCAGCATCGACACTTGCAGCAGCCCAAAGAGAAAAAATATTAAGAACGCCGCGATGGTTACCGGCATGATATTTCCGACAGCAAAGAACGCATCTGCGGGCGAGGCGTTCTGAGAGGCCCCGGCAGAAGCCATACCCCCGCCAAAGATCACAAGGGCCGCGATCCAAACGACGAGCTGTAACAAGGCGACGGCCGTTGCCGCGAGCACCTTGCCCGCGAGAAGCTTGCTCGGATTCACCACCGCGACCAGCAGCTCGGCGATCCGGCTCGTCTTCTCCTCGACCGCCGAGCTCATAACGAGTTGGCCGTTCATGATTATCGCGAGGTAGAGCAAGAACAGCATTCCGCTAGCCATGCCTGCCGCCGCTTCTTCCTCGCCGCGCGAACCGAACCGCGACGCAATCGGCCGGATGACGACGGGTATGTCGAGCGCGCCTTTGATCTGGTTCATGCTAAGCCCGGTGACGTTTTTGAGTGCCAACGGCAGTAGATCGCGGCGAATCGTGCTCTCGGATGTTGCACTCGGATGCTTCGCATAGACCACCGCCGAGAGCGATCCGCCGGGTTGTTTCAACACGATCGCCGTGTCGGCATTGTACGCCTTCAGCATCGTGGCGTCCGGCGAACCTTGCTTGAGCGTTCCCGCGATGGTAAAATCCCGTTTCAAAAACGCCGCAGCGTTTTCCGCGAGCCCATTGCTTCCGATGACGATTGCTCGCTGACTGTTGCTCGGCGAGAGGTGTTCGAGCAGCGACGGCAGTTTCGTGATCGCCGCCAAGAGGAGCACTCCTGCGATGAGGCCGATCCGGAAGGGCCGCGACTGCAGCTTGCGCACGACCTCCTCAGAGAAAATCGTCAGATAGTCGTGCATCAGCGCGCCTCAGCCTCGATCGCTTTCAGATAGATATCTCCGAGCGACGGCTCAAGCACCGCAAAGCCGACAATCTCCTCGACTTGCACCAGCGCACGCAGGAGCGAAGAAAAGTCCGTGTTGGCCGATACCTCGACCTCGATCGTCTCTTTTTCGTGCGTTCGTCTCCTCGCATTAGGAAGCCGCAGCAGCGCCTCGCAGACTCCGGGCGTGGCCGGCGTCACGCGCACGATCCGCGTCGGCCAAGAAGCACCCAACGACTGCAGCGTTCCCAACGCGCGGTTTTCGCCGTGAGCGATGATGCAGAACACGTCGCAGAGCGACTCCAGTTGCCAGAGCTGATGGCTCGAAAGGATAACCGTCGTTCCGCCGGCCTTGAGCTCGGTGAGCGCCCGGCTTAGGTTCTCCGCATTGACCGGATCGAGACCCGAGAACGGCTCGTCGAGGATGAGGAGATCGGGGTCGTGCACGGCGGCGCAGGCCATTTGCACCTTCTGCTGGTTGCCCTTTGAGAGTTCTCCGCACGCGACGCCGGCGTATTCTCTGAGTTCGAGCCGTTCGATCCACCAATCCGTCCGCTCGGCAAGCCGCGGTTCGCGCAGACCATGGAGCGCCCCGAAATAGCGTATGTGCTTCTTGACTTTTACGGCCGGGTAGAGGCCGCGTTCCTCCGGCAGGTATCCGAACCGGCGCCGTACGTCATCGTCAATTCGCTTCCCATTCCACGTGATCTCGCCGCCGTCGGGCGCGATGATTCCCAAAATCATCCGCATCGTCGTCGTCTTGCCGGCGCCGTTGGGCCCAAGTAATCCAAACGTAGAGCCGTTCTCGACTGAAAACTGCACGTCCGTGACCGCGGCTTTCGAGCCGTAAGACTTGTACGCGTGCGCGACGTTTAACACAAAACCGCGGCGCCAATGATCAACAGGCGTTTCCCCAGTCGTGCGTCTTCCACTCCGTTAAGGTCCCATCTGGGCGAAAATAAAAGTCGTACTCCTTGCCGCCGACCACGCAGAAGGTGCTGGTGTCGGTGAACGATACGATCAACAAACCGTCCGAGCGCCAATCGTAAGGCGGGTTCCTGACTAAGCCCGTGCCAAGCAGGCCCGAACCCCGATACTCTTCCGCGAGACGTATTATCTCGGACCGCGTCATACCCGAGTGGATCTTCTTTTGAAATCGAGCTTCGGTTATCCGGCCCGGCAATCCAAAAATATACGGATGCAAGAACAACAGCGCAAAGTAGACCAAGCTCACGGCAGCCACCCACTTCCGATGCCTGCTCAATGCCTTCCGCGTTCTCGGGAACGCCGCCAATAGGCCGAGGATTAGCCCAAAGGCGAAAACGCCGAGAACCAGCACTTACGGTGCGAGGTTGTTGGAACCGCAATTCCAGCAAACGAAGACGAGCGGCCCGCTTTCGCCTGCGAATCGCACCCTGCCGGGAACCGAAGCGATCACCCGACCGCACGATCCGCAGACGTAGTTGGTATCCGCGCCGGCTTCGGCGACGAACGGTCCGCCCGATATCTGCAAAACCGACGCGTTCGGAGGTCTCGGGTCGACCACTTGAAGCGTAATTTGTTTACGCTTGCCGTTTGACGGTATCTTAGCCATAAATTCACCTCGCAGCTGGCGCCACCGAAACTACGCCGCGGCCGCTGTAGTCGGAGAGCACCTTGTATGGTTTCCCATGCTTTGGATAGCGCCAAAATGCGAGCTGAAAGCCGTGATGCTCGCCCTCTTCGGAAATTATCGTGTCGTCGTGAATCCACGTCATGTACGGCTGCTTTGCCATGTGCCCGAAGTGAAGCGTCCTGACGACCGTTGCGCTCGAGCCGCTCACGGCGATCTGGTACGTGCGCTGCGTCAGCGAACGCCCGCCGGTGCCGAGCACGAGGTGCTTTCCATCCCATTGGAGCCCGCCCGGCCAATCTGCAACTTTGTCGAGTTGAATCGGTTGAAATGCGCTCTGACCGCTCGCCAATTCGCCCAAGACAAAAAGGTTGCTGGAGTTACCGGTGCTCCCGTCCGCGAAGAGGTCGCCGCTACCGTCATACGTGACCGCCCATGGCTTAAACGACGTCGGATAGATCGTAGGGCTGCCTTGATACCTTGACCATACGTCCACGGAAGAACCATAGGGGCCACCGTAGTTGATGACGGCCAAGTCGCCGGCCTTCGGGTCAACCGCGCAGCCCGTCGCCAACGACGTATCCGGCACGGTCACCTGCGCGATCGGCGACGTGCCGCCGTGCGAAAACTCATAAACGGTATCGTCGAGGACTATGACCCAGACATTACCGCTCGTGTCGGCGCACATGCCATCAACCGGTCCGATGCCAGAGATTTCCTTGACGAGATTGCCTCCCGGATAGGTCAAAATATCAACGGATTGACCGCTTCCGTTGCTCTCCACGTAGAGCAAATCTCCGCGCGCTGCCCGCTCTCCACGAGTGTTCGCCGAACGCATCGCGGCCGGCAGGCCGCCCGTTCCGGCGGCCGTCCCGCCGCATCCCGCCAGCGACAAGACCGCGAGTCCACCGCTGAGGAAAACGCCGGCAACGCGCACCGTTCTCATTTCTTTTACTCCCGTCCGCAACGAGCAAGATTCGGAAGGCCCGTTCGTGGAAGGGCTGCTACGATCTTGCCATGACGCCTTATCGTATCACCGGCCTCGCGCCGGAGCCCTTTCTCGAACTCTACGGCCTCGACGATGCCGAGCTGGCCGCGCGCGGCGCAAAACGCTATATCGTCGACGAAAATCCCGGCTTTCCCGATCGTATCGAGATGCGTGACCTCGAGCCGGGCGAACACGCCATTCTCGTCAACTATACGCACCAACCTGCGAACACGCCTTACCGGTCGAGCCACGCGATCTTCGTGCGCGAGGGCGCAACCCAGCGCTACGATCGCGTAAACGAAATCCCCGGCGCAATGAAGCTGCGCCCGTTGAGCCTGCGCGCTTTCGACGATAGCGGGATGATGATCGATGCCGACTTCGCCATGGACGACGAGATCGAGCCGCTGATCCAGCGCTTCTTCGCCAACCCCGACGTCGCGTACATTCACGCTCACAACGCCAAGCGCGGCTGCTACTCCGGCCGGATCGATCGCGTACGATGAATAAGATGTCGAGCGAAATCGAATCGATCGGCCGCGTCTGCCGCTACATCGAAGCTCATAGCGACGAACCGCTCGCGCTGGATGAACTTGCCAAGATGGCCGCGATGAGCAAGTTTCACTTCGCGCGGCGTTTCAAAGCAATCGTCGGTGTGACGCCCAAACAATACGCCGCAGAACAACGCCTCTCGCGCTTCAAGCAAGAGCTGAAATCGGGCAGCGCCGTCGACGCGTCGGTCTACGAAGCGGGCTACGGGTCGTCCAGCCGCGCCTACGAAAAGGCGGCGCGCAACCTCGGCATGACGCCCGCGCAGTACCGCAAGGCCGGCGAAGGCGTGGAGATTTCGTATGCGACGCTCGAGACGCCGGCCGGGCTGATGCTGATCGGCGCGACGGATCGCGGAATTTGCTTCGTCCAGTTCGGCGACTCGGAGAATGCGCTCGTCGCCGTGCTCCGCGCCGAATACCCAAAAGCGAAGCTCGCCCCGATGGCCAGACCGCACCATCCGCAGTTCGCGCTGTGGGTCGAAGCAATCCGGCGAATGATCGACGGCGACCGTGCGCAGGACGCCTTGCCGCTCGATATTCGCGCGACCGCGTTTCAGATGCGCGTGTGGCAGCACTTGCAGTCGATCCCGTACGGCGACGTGCAGTCGTACGGCGAAGTCGCGGCGGCGATCGGCGAGCCGAACGCCGCGCGTGCCGTGGCGAACGCCTGCGCGCAGAATCCGGCCGCCGTCGTCATTCCGTGCCACCGGGTCATCCGCCAATCGGGCGACCTCGGGGGCTACCGCTGGAATCTCGCGCGTAAGCGCGCGCTACTCGATCACGAACGCCGCGCGAAGCTCACCGTCACGCCTAAGGGCGCGTAAAGGCCACCGATGACCTTCACGGCGGCCCCGCCCGCGGGATACTTCCAGATCTTGACGTTTCCGCCATAGGCATCGGCCCCGATCACGCTGCTTCCCTGAACCCAAAACTGAAAGACCTGCGTCGCGCCGCCAAGCTGCGTCGAGCCGATCATTTTTCCGGTCTTACCGCTCACGTCGAACTGATAAATGGTATTGGTGCTCTGATCGCCCACCGCGACGTGGCTGCCGTCCCACTGGACGCCACCCGCGTTGGCGATCGGCTGATTCAGCCTGACGTTCGTGAGCTTCTTCGCGCCGCTGCGCAACTCGGCAAATGCGAAGCCGCCTTGGCCCGCGCCGTCGACAAAAAGATTGCCGCTGTTGTCGTAGCCGCAGAGCAGCGGGCCAGGCATCGCCGCGTCTTTGTAGTTTCCGGTGGGCTGGCCTTTCGCGCGTAGATACACCACCACGTTCCCGGCCGCGTTGCTGCTCGTCGAAACGTTCGTCACCGCGAGATTGCCGGTCTTCGGATCCACCGAGCAGCCGATCGGGAAGTATCCAGGATCTTTCAGCGTCGCTTTCGGGCTCGAACCCCCGTGCGCGTATTCGATGATGTTCCTCTGCCCGGTATTTGCAACGAACACGTCACCGTTCTTATCGACGCACTCGCCGGCCGGATCGGTAAATCCCGTCAAGGTTTGCATCAGCTTCGCTTTTGGATACGAAAAGACGTACACGTCTCCGGTGACCGTATCGCTCACGTAGAGCAGGGCTTGCGAAGCCGCATCCCCGCGCGCCGTCATCTCGCGCGGAACGCCGCCCGCATTTGGCAGCGCGCCGCCGCCCGCACATCCCGCGACGGCCATTACAAGGCCGAGAGCCGGCAGAAACCGGCCGAAACTCCAATGGTTCATTTTTTTACCCTTCCTCCGAGAGGCGACTCTTCGTCGTCGCCCGAGCCGATTCCGTATCCACCGGATGCCGGAAAGCGGCTATCCGGAGTCTCACGGCGGCGCGTCGAAGTAGTTGGCACATTGCGAACCTTGCTCTTCGTCGCGCTCGCGATCGTCGTTTCCGCCGTCGAGGGATACGCCAATCGGCACGGACGACGGTGGGGCGATGGGCTGGCGCTGGCGCTCTTTGCCGGTTACGCAGGCTACTGCGCGCAGAACTTCATTCGGTGCCGCGAGGTGCATTGCGCGATTACCGCTCCCGGCTTTGCGATCGCGGCGCTGCTCATGCTGCTGCGCCTCCTGGGCGTCGCGCATTACGCCTACGGTTTGCCCTGGTTGGTCTTTCTCGCAAGCGCGTGCTTAGGATTCTGCGCGCAGTGGCTCTACCAACAACGAACCGGCACCCCCCACCTGCGATCGTAGCCCTTTGTCATCCTGAGCGGAGCGCACCTTGTCATCCTGAGCGGAGCGCCGGAGGCGCGTAGTCGAAGGACGCGTGAGCATTGTCATGCTCCTTTGTCATCCTGAGCGGAGCGCCGGAGGCGCGTAGTCGAAGGACGCGTGAGCATTGTCATCTGAGCGAGCGCACCTTGTCATGCTGAGCGAGCGCAGCTTGTCATGCTGAGCGAGCGCCCCTTGTCATCCTGAGCGGAGCGCCGGAGGCGCGTAGTCGAAGGACGGGTTAGCGATGACAGGAGGATTACTCCGTGTCGACCGGTTCGTTCGATGGCGGCTCGCGGAGGAAGTACGACATCGGGTACTTCGAATCAATCTTCGTGAACTTGCGTGGATTCTGGGTGAAGTCAAAGGCATCGTCGAGGCTCGCGGCGCGTCCGTCGGTGTAACCCTTCGAGGTCGGTCCGATGCTGCCCGCGGCGAGGCCATTGACTTCTTCGATAAAGCGCAGGATGCTGCCGTACTCGTACTGCACGTGCGAAACGTAGTTCTGCTTTGCATACGGTGAGATGATCAGGCAGGGAACTCGTTCACCCAGCCCGCGGTAATCGAGTTGCGGGGGTTTGGCGTTATCGTAAAATCCGCCCCAATCGTCCCAAACGACGATGATGGCGCTGCTCGACCAGTACGAACTCTTACCGACCGCGTTGACGACCGACGAAACCCACGAAGGTCCGGTGTCGCCGCGATAGGCGGGATGGTCGGAATCGGCATGGCTCGGCGTCACCCAGTCGACCGCTGCCAACTTGCCTTTCGAAGCGTCCTTCAGCACTTGCGTCTGCGGACAGACGATGTGGCTCGGTCCCCAGTCGGAGCCGTAGCGTACGTACTTGATCGCTTCGAACGGCTCCCAGAAACCGGCGTCTTGACATTTCGTCGAGTAGTACTTCCAGCCCACGCTCGCGCCGTCAAGCACTTGCGCGATCGTGTTGAACTGATCGAAGCAGGGGAACGGCCCAGTGTAGTGGATGTGCCGGTTCGGCGTCAGGTAGTCGGTCTTTGTGCCCGTAGGCGAGTCGCAGTCGTCGGGCGTGTGCGACGGAAAGTTGACCTCGGCTTCGTTAGGAAGCTCGATATCGTCGGTTCCCGCGACCAGCGTCAAATGCGCGGTGAAACTCCCGCCGAACTCCGTGGGGAACATCGCGTCGGCTAAAACGTACTGCTGCGCCATCGTCCAGTACGGCTGGATCTCGGAGTGCTCGATGTAGTTGTACGCCTCGTACTTCCCGTTCTTAACGCCATACTTCGAGAAGCCGTCCATCTGGCCGTTGTTCCAGTCGACGATCGCCGGCGTCCAACTATGTTCCAGGTCGGGATTGTTCTTAAAGGTGTCTTGATGCAGCGTCACTTGCGTATCGCCGGTAGGGCAACCCGAGCTCGACTGCCGATGAGGCGCAACCGCTTGCGTCTGCGCGCCCGGCGGCGGTGACGCACAACCGGTCAACGGCGCGTTCGCGCCGGGATAGCCGGCGAAGAAGTTTTCGAACGTGCGGTTCTCTTGGATGATGACGATCACATGCGAAAGATACTTACTCGCCGATCCGCCGGCAGGGCGAACCTGCGAGACCGGCATCCCAAGCGTCGACTGCGCCGCGCCGCAACCGCCCAGCAGCACGCTCGCAGCGAAAATGCCAACAGCAAAGCGGCTCGAATTCGAAGTCCTCATTATGGAAATGGCATTTCGGCAGCCTGACCGCCGCAGCCTATCGTGGGACGATCGCGAAGCCTCCTGCGTGGACCCCGCTTGCATAACCCTTCGCGCGCTAACCCCCGACGATTGGCGGCTTTTTCGTGAGGTGCGCTTGGCGGCGTTGCGCGAAGCCGCCTACGCATTTGGTTCGACGCTCGACGACTGGCAGGGCCCCAACGACACCGAAGAGCGCTGGCGGCAGCGGCTCACGAACGTGCCGCTGAACGTCGTTGCGTATTTCAACGGAGCGCCTGCAGGCATGGTTGGTGCGACGAATCCGGGCGCCGATGAAGCAACCGAGTTGATATCGATGTGGGTCGCGCCGCATACGCGCGGTAAAGGCGTGGCCGACGCGCTCGTCGCCGCGGTCATCGCTTGGGCGACGGAGCGCGGCATCACCACGATCGCGCTCGACGTCGTTGAAACGAACGCGCGGGCACGCGCATTCTACCGCCGCCAGGGCTTCGTCGATCGCGGACGCGTCGCCGATCCGCGATCCGCGCAACCCGAGCGCCGAATGCTTTGGTCGCGCCGTTAGGGTTTCGTAATAAGAAGCCCCGTGGGCAGCTCGACGCCGTTGCTCAAAACCGCGTAGGGCGCATATTTACCGGGCTTAAAGGCGTAGACGTCGTGCGTTTCGATGTCCGACGTGACGACTTCTCCCTTCGGCTTCCATTCGTTCTGGTCGCTAATCGCGTACGGAAAATCGTTGCCGGCGATCGTCTCGATCGGGCTGCTTCCCTTTGATAGATCGTAGACGTTGATGATGTTGTCCGCGCCGCCCGTCTCCCAGAGATAGCCGGTTTTCGGATCGAATGCCAATCCAACCGGCTCGCCCAGACCGGAGAGATTCAGGTTGGTTATACTCGATGAGCCGGCCGGAAGCTCGAAGACCGCGCCCGCGCCGGAGTCGGCGATGTAGAGATTGCCGTTCTTATCGACCGCGAGCCCAAACGGGTTGGTCAGGCCTTCGCCGGTAATGGTCAACTTCGGCTTGCTCGAGCCGGAGGCATATTCGGTGATCGACGCCGGGTAATTGGAGACGAAGAGCGTCCCCTTTTTGCCGATAGCCAATCCGAGCGGATTGCTGATCCCGTCGGTGATCGACGACTTCATTGTCGTCGAACCTTTCGGATAGAGCTCGACGTCGTTGCCGCCGCAGTTGTCGGCGACGTAGAGCGCGCCCTTTTTGTCGACCGCCAGGCCGTAGGGACAGCCCGCGGAAACGTGGATCGTCGCGATCGGTGCGGGGTTGCCGGCGAGTTTAGCCGTCGCGTAGATGTTGACGGCTAACTCGTCCTGATCCGACTCGAATACGAGTGACTTCTTGGTGGAGTACGCCGCTTGCACCCGACGCTGCGCCACGACGCCCCGACGTATAAACGGGATGAATGGTACCCCGCGATGGACAACCGACGTAACGGTTGCGGTGTCCGGCGATCCCGGCGGAGTCGTCGCCGCGCCGCTGCAGCCCGCAATGGCAATCAGCGCCGCGACCGTCATTAGGGGGCACACGTGTACGCGCATAAGGGTCCTCCGTTTGAGTAGGTGAACGAGCCCGCCGAAGCGAGCTCGTTCGTTGTGCTATCGAGTTTCGTTAGGGCTTGGTGATCAGGAGCCCGGTCGGAAGCTGGATGCCGTTGTTCAGCGTTGCGTAGGGCGTGTATTTACCAGGCTTATAAGCGTAAACGCTGTCCGTCCCGAGGTCCGAATCAACGACTTCTCCCTTCGGCTTACCCATGTGTTCGTCGCTGATTGCATACGGATCGCCGTTGCCGGTAATTGTTTCGATCGGGCTGGTTCCCTTCGCGAGATTGTAGACGTTGATGCCGTTGCCCTGGCCGTCGGTCTCCCAAAGGTAACCGGTCTTCGCATCGATAGCGAGTCCGATCGGTTCGCCCGCGCCGGAGAGATTCAGATTGGTCACGCTCGATCCCCCGGCAGGAAGCTCGTAGACTGCGTCCGTGCCGAAGTCGGCGATGTAGAGATTGCCTTTCTTGTCAAGCGCGAGGCCAAACGGATCGGTCAGGCCGCCGCCGGTGATCGTCTTCGAGGGCGTGCTCGTGCCGAAGGCATACTCGGTAATTGAGGCAGGATAGTTGGAAACGTAGAGCGTTCCGCTCGCGTCGATGGCGAGTCCCAGCGGATTGCTGATGCCGTCGGTGATCGACGACTTCATCGTCGTCGAACCTTTGGGATAGAGTTCGACGTCGTTGCCGCCGCAGTTGTCGGCGACGTAGATCGTGCCTTTCTTATCGACGGCCAGGCCGTACGGACAGCCCGCGGCAGCGTGGATCGTCGCGATAGGACCGGGATTGCTCGGCAGTTTCTTCGTCGCGTAGATGTTGACGGCGGCCTCTATTTGATCGCCCTCGAATACCAGCGAGTTCTTGGTGGAATACGCCGGCCGCACCGAATGATTCGGCGCAACGTTGTGACGCATAAACGGAATGAATGGTACCCCGCGATGGACTGCGGACGTAACGGCTGAGGCGCCCGGCGATCCCGACGGCGTTGTCGCCGCACCGCTGCACCCGGCAAAGGCAATAAGCGCCGCGACTATCAGTGCGCGGCGCACGTGTACGTACATAAGGGGTCCCTCCATGTGAAGTAGGTGAGACGGCAGACGTTTCGTGCCCCCGCTTGCTTCTCCCTACCGCGTTTACGCGGCTAAATCGTCCAGCAACGCAAACTCTTGCGGGGTTAGCGAGAGCGATGCGGACGCCATATTCTCGGCAAGGTGTTCGAGCGACGAGGTCCCCGGTATCGGCAGCAGCGCCGCCGACCGGTGCAACAGCCAGGCCAGCCCGATCTGCCAAACGCTCGCGCCGTGTGCGTGTGCGATCGGACGCAGCGCTTCGACGGTATGCAGGTCGCCGCCGTCGAGCGGAAAGTATGCAATGAATGCGATGCCGTTGGCCTCGCAATACTCGAGCTCGGCCTCGCTCGTGCGATTTCCGACGTTGTAGTTGTTCTGCACCGAGGCGATTTCGACGATCCGTTGGGCTCGCTTCAGCTGCTCGAGATTTACATTTGAGAGCCCGACGAAGCGAATCTTCCCGTCGTCCCGCAGCTTGCGCAACGCGCCGATCTGCTCGTCGAACGGAACGGTGGGGTCGACCGCGTGCAGCTGATAGAGTTCGATCCGCTCCAGCCGAAGCCGGCGCAGACTTCCCTCGCAAGCTTTTTCGAGGTGTGATGGACGTCCGTCGCGCCCCCACTGGCTCGGTCCGCTCCGCGTCGAACCGCCTTTGGTGGCAATTACCAGATCGGCTGGATACGGCCAAAGCGCCTCGGCGATCTGCTCCTCGTTCACGTGCGGGCCGTAGGCGTCGGCGGTGTCGATGAAATTGACGCCTAACTCGAGCGTGGCGCGCAACACCCGTAACGCGTTCGCGCGATCGGCCGGCCATCCCCAAACGCCGGGGCCGCAGAGCCGCATCGCACCGTAGCCGAGACGGTTCACGGTGAGCGCGTTAGCGAGCGTTATCATGCGGCTACTCCGTGTCGACCGGTAAGCCGGAGGGCCTTTGATGAAGAAAATACTGCTTGCTAAACTTCGTCTTAATCGGGGTGAACGAACGCGGCGATTGGCTGAAGTCGAACATATCCGCCATGCTCGTGCTCGTTGAGTCGGTCGTGCCAAGCCGCCCCAGGTTCCACGTATCCTCGATGAACCGGATGATGCTGCCGAAGCCGTAGACGGTGTTTGAGATATAGCCGCCTTGAGTGCCGGAGCCGATCTTTACGTATGGCGAAACGACCAGCATCGGCACGCGGAAGCCGGGACCGCCCTGGTTGTCCCGCGGTAACGGCGGCGCAACCGGATCGTAGAAGCCGCCCCAATCATCCCAGACGACGATCACCGCGGTGTTATCCCAATATTGGTTGCTTTTGCCGATCGCGTTGACGATGCCGGCGACCCACGACGGGCCCGTATCCTTTGACGAATACGCCGGATGATCGGAGTTCTGCGCGTCGGGTATCACCCACGACATCGCCCGCAGCCTGCCGCCGGAGATGTCCTTGAGGATGCTCGTCTCAGGCGAAGCGATGTGTCCGTCGGTCCACTCCGGCCCGTAGCGAACGGGAGCGATGAGATCGAACGCATTCCAGAGTCCGTTCGGCTCTTTCTTTTCAAACTTCGGGGTGTAGTACTTCCACGATACGCTCTTTGCGTCGAGCAGGTCGCGCAGCGTTTGATAGCCGTTGGATCCATAGTCGGGGAACTGATTGGAACACGGAAACGGCCCGGTGTTTTTTTCGTATTGCAGGCCGGTCGTGATCAGCGTCGTTTTCGAACCCGGGTCTGCGTCACATCCCCAGGCCAGCGGCGACGTCGGCGGATCGATCAGGCTGTGCGTCGCATCGATGAACGTACCGCCGCGAATCAGATCCTGGTGGGCCGTGAAGCTGTCGCTGCCCTGCGTCTGAAACATATCGTTGGCAAGGCCCCACTGCTTGGCGATCGCCCAATACGGTTTGATCGTCGACGGCTTGACGTATTGATACGGAAGTTTGCCCTCGAGCTCGCCGTTGATAAAGGGAATCAGATTGAACCCATCCATCGCCCCGTTCTGATAGCCGGTCACAAACGCCGGCTTGTAGAGGTGCGTGACGTTTTGCTTGTCCAGCAACGGCGCCGCGGTCAGCGTGATCCGTTTCTTGACGTATTGACTACCCTGCTGCACGAGCTCGAAGCCGGTCTTCGAAGTCGTCGCTCCGGGAAAACCGGCGAACAAGTTATTGAAGGTGCGATTCTCCTGAATCACCAGGACGATATGGGTGATGGGCGTGCTGCCGGAGGGCGGCTTGCGCGAATGCAGCGAAGCGCTCGAGCGCACCGATGGAGAAACGCCGCCGCCGCCGCATCCGCTTAGCATTGTCGCCGACGTGCAAACAGCGAGCACGAAGCGCCGAATATCCACGCTCTTCATCTTCATCAACCGAAAAAAAAGACCGCTCGCACTTGGCGAGCGGTCTCCTTTCCCATCGCTAGAGGGTAACGATGGTTTTAGTGAACGGCTTACTTGCTGGGGGCCTGCGGAACTTGCGGCTTGTTCGGCATCGAGCCGGGAGCCTTGAAGTTCGCTTCGGTCTGCTTCTGCGTCTCGACGAGCATCTCGGCGATGCGAAGCGTGTAGGCCTTACGAAGCTCCAGAAGCTGGCTGGCGAATCCAAACGAGAGCTCGACGAGTTGCGTCGGCGACGGGATGTTCTCGAACGCCGGCATCGTGCCGGGCTTCTCGTTCATCTCGCGCGTGAACTCACGAAACGACTTAATCGCGTTCAGGCTGGCATCTTGGGTCTGCTTGATCGCAGCAAGACCCTCTTCTTGAAACTTGTTCATGTACTCGGATACGTTGACGGTCATGTTAGGAACCTGGTCTCCTCTCGGCTGGTGCAGTACGTGTGCTAAGTATACCAAGCACCCGCTGTGCCTGTCAACCCTCTGTCATCCTGGCTTGTCATCCTGAGCGGAGGCGCCCTTCGACTCGCTTCGCTCGCTCAGGATAAACTTGGCGCCGTAGTCGAAGGACCTTGTCATCCTCAGCGGAGCGCCCTGTGGCTTTGTCATCCTGAGTACAACATGGCCCGGACGGCCCACCCAATACTCCATGGAAATGGCCGCTCCGCGCCTTCGCCGG